>CAYHNM010000001.1:0-15370 GCA_964357985.1 uncultured Nitrospira sp.
ACATCAATCTTCAGGAAAGCAAGGCGGCAGTAGAGAACAAGATCAATATCTATCAGTTTAAACTGGCATTTCGCCTGAAAGGCTGAGCATGGCGTTGCCTTCTATCAATCTAGAGACGCTTCGCAGTATCCCTGCTCCGCAGAAGCTGGCCTTACTAGGCTTGCTTGTTGGAGTGCTGCTTGCGGGGTTTTACTTCTATATTGCAGAGCCAAAGGCCGCGACAATCGACCTGCTTCAGGCGGACAATGCACGGTTGGATGGAGAAATTCAGACCCTCACGATCAAGGCTAAGCATCTGGATGAACTGCTCGCTGCCAATAAACAGCTTGAAATCGAATTAGCAAAGAAGAAGGAACGACTTCCTCCGGAAGAAGAAGCTGTTATGTTGCTGAAGCAAGTGTCTGATCTCGGTGTTCGTCTGGGACTAGATATCAAGTTGTGGCGGCCAGGCGCTCAGACCGAGGATGTGTCGAAGCTTTTCGTGAAGATGCCTGTCGCTGTTGAAGCCAGTGGGGCATACCATACAACCGCACTCTTTTTTGACCGTATTAATCGGTTGCCGAGAATTATCACGGTCTCTGGCCTCAAGATGGGGACGCCAAAGATGGAGCAAGGACGGATCGTGTCTCAGGCACAATTTGACCTTGTGGCGTATGCGGCTCCTCCGGAGAAGCAGGCCGCCGCGATCCCGGTGGCAAATGTTGGGAAGCCAGCTCCGGTTGGCAAATAGGGACTGAGGAGCTATGCAAATGTCTAGTGTGAAGCGGATAGCTAGTGTACGCAGGACTCCAGTGTGCACCCTCTTTCTTGCTGAAATGTTGCTGTTTGTCGTTGTTGGCGCAGGCGCGGAAGTTGGCGCAGGGACCTTGACCCCACCGAGTCAAATTAGCCCGCTCCGGCAAGATTCAATAAAGCTGCCTGCTGCTCCTGAAGTTCAACGACAAGCCATTGCTCCGACATTGATGGCAAATCCGTCCGCTGAAGGTGAAGCATCGCTCTCATCTCCATCCCCTCTTCCTGAAGCTGGGAGTGGATTTGGATATGATCCATCGGGCCGTCGAGATCCGTTTGCGCCGGTCGTGCAGCAACTTCAGCCAGGAAAAACGGATGTCAACCTTCCTCCGCTCCAGCGAGTCAATTTGACGGAGCTGAATTTGATCGCCATTGTGTGGGGAGCGTACGGGTACACGGCGATGGTCCAAACTCCCGAGGGATATGGATATACAGTCAGACGAGGGACACGCCTAGGGCAGAATAATGGTGTCGTGAGTGCCATTACGGAGCGAGGAATCATCGTGCAAGAACGGTTTACCGATGTCTATGGGAAAAAACAGGAGCGGGAATACGTGAAGCTTCTTCACCCGAAAGAGGGCGCAGAATGAAAACACTAGCAGCAGTGCCAAGTACTTCGTTTCGTCGGGCATGGTGGTTGGGTATGGTGGGCGCCCTGCTAAGCGCTCAGACTGTTCAAGCTGAGCTATTGCTTACTCAAGCGGTCGGCCTTGAGGAGAGGGCGCATGACCAGGCAACCCTCGCGCCGGATGCGATGGATGCTCCAGCCCAAATGGTCACCAAGATTGAAGTTCGTCCGGAAGGGGATGAGGTCACAGTCGTTGTGAAGGGCGATGGGAAGTTGTTCTCGTCCGCTCGATTATTGGACGATAATCGGCTGGTTGTCGATCTCATCTCTGTATCGTCGGCGCTCAAGTCTCCTCTTGTGTCGGGGCAGCATCAGCTTCTTAGGAAAGTCAGGGTTGGATATCATGCTGATAAGGTTCGCCTTGTTCTCGAACTACTTGGCCGCCCCTCATTTTCGGTCACACCGGTTGGACATGACATCCTAGTTTCGCTAAAGCCGAGAGTGGTGGGGGCGAATGCTGTTTCGGTGAACGTGGCCTCGCCAATCGCAGGAAGTATTGCCAATCCAGTCGGAATAGACGCGAGTGATTTCACAGATCCTGGACAGGTAGTGCCGAGGGAGATCCGAGCAAAGAAAGGGCAGGTCATGGGACCTGCGCAAGGGAAGTTCAAAGTCCGAACCATTCAGATGGCTACGGAGAGCGCAACTCCGGAGAGCGATTCAAGGGGGGACGATCTTGTTGCTGGTCAGACACGCTTTGCTGGACGCCGGATCTCTTTAGATTTTCAGCAGGCCGATATCACCAACATTCTTCGTCTCATCGCTGAGGTCAGTGGATTTAATATCGTAGTGGGCGAGGGGGTTAAGGCCAAGGTAACCATGAAGCTTGTCAGCGTGCCCTGGGATCAAGCCCTGGATATGCTGCTCAAGATGAATGGACTGGGTATGATTCGTCAGGGAACAATCGTTTGGGTTGATACGCTGACAAACATTGCCAAACAACAGGATGAAGAAGCCCGCGCAAAAGAAGCGAAGACCAAAGCCGAAGAGCTGGTTGATCGCGTGTTCTACATTAGGAACATTCAGGCGCAAGAACTCCAGACTTCACTGAAGCAGTATTTAAGCCCTCGTGGAGTCATGAATATCAGTGCGGGGAGTAATGCGCTCATTGTTCGAGACACCGAGAGTAAGTTGGCGGTCCTGAAACAGTTGGTGGATGGTTTAGATCTACAAGTGCCGCAGGTTCAGATTGAGGCTCGCATTGTTCAGGCCGATACTGTGTATGCCCGTGGGTTGGGCATCCAATGGGGGATTAAGGACTCCAGTTTTCTGGGGAATGACTTCAAGTTTGCTGGTAACGCTACCGGAGCATTTGCACCTGTGGCAGGTACTGGAGGTACAACCATCCCCCGCGATTTTATTGTGAACCTTCCAGCGCAGGTGGGTGGTCTACCATCAGTTCCCGCTATCGGATATCAGTTCGGCAAGCTAGGGCCTGGTTTTGCCTTAGATTTGCGGCTGTCTGCCGGAGAGTTGCTGGGGTTGAGCAAAGTGATCGCGGCTCCGAAGATAACCACACTGGATAAACGTGAAGCGAAGATTTCACAGGGTGAATCGATTCCGTTCCAAACCACTTCGCTCCAGGGAACGCAGACGACATTTGTGGATGCGAATCTTGAGCTTAACGTGACGCCGCAAATTACGTCGCGTGATCCGAAGGAAGCCGGGAAGCAGATTCTCATGAAGGTTCGCGCCACTCGAAATGCAGTCGGTGCTCGAAGCAATCCCGCTGGTCCGAGTATCGACCGCCGTGAAGCGACAACCCAGGTTATTGTACGCGATGGTGAGACGATGGTGATCGGAGGTGTGTTTGTTGATACCCAGAACAACAACGTGCAGGGAGTCCCGTACCTGTCACGAATTCCCGTCCTGGGGTGGCTGTTTAAGAATAAATCGGAGAGTGTGTCAAAACAGGAACTGTTGATCTTCATGACTCCGACGATTATTCGTACGACATAATCAAACGGCACAGCAGCTTTGGGTCGGCCCGTATTTGTTGCAGATGCAATGAGTACGGGCCGATCCATTTTTGAGGCGCTATCTCCGCTGTGAAGTGGCTGGGCGGCAACGCCTCATTTTTCCGGTGGGGTGATCACCTTTCAGTTAATTCGAACCTGTGCTACGATCCACGCGGTTTTTCACTGGAAGCAACTGAGCTGCCGGTGAATATTCTGTAGTGTATGGATCTTGAAGGCCAGTCTTATATACTGGGGCGATTTCTGGAACGTGATGAGAATATGGGTAGCGTAGAACAACGGGTGTCGGTGCCGCTAGAAGCCCGAAGCTACGACATTGTCATCAAGCCGGGCTTGATCGACGAGCTTGCAACGCGTCTTCAGTCGCTTGCCTCAACCGGATGTATCGGTATTGTGACGGATCGCCATGTCGCCAGGCACTATCTCCGCGCCGTGGTGGGGCAGTGCGAACGAGCTGGACTCCATCCGGTCCCAATCGTGTTGCCACCAGGGGAAAAAAATAAGACGCTTGTGACAGTGGGGAAGATTCTCGATGTGCTGGCGAAGGAACACTTTGAGCGGAAATCGTTGTTGCTGGCGTTGGGGGGAGGGGTTGTAGGGGATGTGACAGGATTTGCTGCAGCGATTTACCAGCGAGGGATTCCGTTCGTCCAAGTGCCGACCACATTGGTGGCGCAAGTGGATTCGAGCGTCGGAGGAAAAACTGGCGTAGATCATCGGCTGGGAAAGAATCTCATTGGAGCATTTCACCAGCCCAAGGCCGTCTGGATTGATACGATGCTTCTGCGTACGCTTCCGAAGCGGGAATGGATTGCAGGCCTGGCAGAAGTGATTAAGTATGGCATTATTGCCGACAAGGCTTTCTTTGCGTATCTCGAACGAATGATGCCGGCCATTTTGAAGCTTGCTCCTCGGGCTGTCATGCAGGTCGTGAAGCGCTCGTGCGAGATCAAGGCTCAGGTGGTGGCAGAGGATGAGCAGGAGTCTGATCGTCGAAGAATTTTGAATTACGGACATACGATCGGACATGCCCTGGAGGCCTTGGGTGGCTATCGATCCTTGATTCATGGGGAGGCTGTTGGCATTGGACTGGTGCTTGAAGCAGATTTGGCCAGGCATCAGGGGTATTGCGATTCCAAGACGGTTGACCGAATCAGGTCGGTCGTCCGTTCTGCAGGCTTGTCTGATCGCTTGCCAAGTCTTTCTCTGGAGAAGGTATGGACGGCGATGCAGCATGACAAGAAGGTCTCGCAGGGGAAAGTCGTTGGGGTGTGGCCTGAATCGATCGGACAAGTCCGGATCGCTCCGTTGGAGAAAACTGCTTTTACTGAGTGGTTCCAAACGGTTTCTATCGGAGCCGGAGGGCGATTAAGGCGCGCAGGGAAATGATGATGGTGTGGAGGTGTTCTTTCGGGATCTATGGGCATGGAATCAAAAAAGCTTTCTGCTGCGCAACTGGAGCAAGCCTTGCGGGAAAAAGCCCGCGAGGTGGACGTGTTGCATCGGATCAGCGAATCGATCAGTAACACGCTCGATCTTGAGGCTGTCCTGCGGCATATTGTCGATGTTGTCGTCGAAGTGACAAAGGCGGACGCCTGTCTCCTGTATCTGCTGTCCGATGCGCGGGATGAACTCATCTTACGGGCGTCAAAAAACCCGCATCCTCGACTGATCGGTCGCATTACCATTGGACTGGGCGAAGGCATCACCGGCTGGGTGGCTCGTGAGCGGACCCGGGTTGTGGTGCCCAGCAATGCCAGTGAAGATCCTCGCTTCAAGTTTTTCAACAACCTTCCTGAGGATCGCTATCAGGCCTTTGTATCCGTGCCGATTCTCGCCAAGAAAGAGGTGAGTGGCGTCATCAATGTCCAGCACAAGCGATCGCGTCGCTATCGTGAAGACGAACTGGCGCTGCTCACGACCATTGCCAACCAGGTTGGCGGGGCGATCGAGAATGCGCGTCTCTACGATCAGATGCGCCGGAAGGCGCTACAGCTGGAAACCTTGTCGCAGGTTTCCGAGACAGTTGCTTCCAACCGGATTACCGATGATGTCTTGCAGCTCATTGTGACCATGACCGCGCAGATGTTGGGGTCGAAAATCTGTTCGATCATGCTGCTGGACGAAGCCAGTGGAGAGTTGCGGATTGCGGCCACGCAAAGCTTGAGTGAGGAGTATCGGCGAAAGCCCAACCTCAAGGTCGGGCAAAGCATCAGCGGTCGAGCCGTCCAGGAGCGACGGTCGATCATCGTTCCTGAGGTGACGAAAGAGCGGGACTACATGTATCCGGACTTGGCGGCGAAAGAGGGGCTCTGTTCCCTGCTGTCGGTCCCGATGATGATGCGGGAGAAGTGTGTGGGGGTGATTAATAGCTACACATCGGTTCCGCATGTGTTTACATCCGAGGAAGTGCGGCTCATGCAGGCCATCGCCAACCAGGCGGCGATTTCCATTGAACATACCACGCTGCTAGAAAAATCTTTCGAGATGCAAGAGGCCCTTGCGGTGCGGAAGTTGTTAGATCGAGCAAAGGGGTATCTCATGCGCTCGAAAAGGCTCACGGAAGAAGAGGCCTTCAAGCTGATCCAGCGACAGAGTATGGACTTACGAAAGTCCATGCGTGAGATCGCCGAGGCAATTCTTCTCGCAGGGGAAATCGACGGTCGGGCGAGTGATTTAAGAAAATGACGAACGCCTGGGTGAGGGCTGGCTGTGAGTTGTCGTCGAGTCGCTAGCGCGCCGGGGCTGGCACGGCCGTAGCCGGTTCATGCAGCTGCCGTCGAATGTCCTGTAATTCCTTCCGTAAGTCTTCCAACTCACGATTCTTTTGATTCATCTGTTCTTGCAGAAGGCGAAGCAGCGCGTCTCTTCCGGCATCGGGTGCTAAGGACGGAGCCTGTTGGGGCGATGCTTCTTTGACAAGGGTCGAAGGAAGCACATGCGCCGGAGTATGTGTGGGGAGTGCGGCAAGAGATAGGTAGTCTATGACCAGTGTGGTGTTTGTGGCGTTCTTGCCACGGTAACTATCCGGCCGTGTGGCCGACTCCGGTGTAAAGGACAACGTTCGATCCGTAAGCCCCGTGTGGTCGGATTGGCGGCGATTGGCCTTGGTGATCGAATCGGTACGTTCAGAACGAACATGATATTCCAGCACGGTCACATACAGAGAGCGTCCGTACGCGTACATGGAACCTCTCGACGTTTCCATCAGGGCAAGCCGCCCAGGAGAATGTGAAGCGCCGGACCCCGCACTCTCCGACTGAGGCGTACCCGATGAACCGGTTCGTATGAGTCGAAACCCTATTTGCTGATCGACGGCTGCACGAGTGAGTCCTTCGGCAAGGAGCGGCGCGAGGTAGCGAACCTCATCTTCCGAGAAGGCCGGGACCGCCTGAGACTGTCCGGCAAGAAAGTTCTGGAGCAGCCCTTGATTCTCTTTCACGAGAATGCCCTGGAGGACTCGAGCGATCGTGTCTTGGGCGATCTTGATCGGATGCGCGGCCAGGAAAGAACGGTCTGGTATTCGTTCGAGATACACGGCTCCTTGAGGGGATTCGTGCAGCATGAGATCGAGTTCAGGATTCGACGCGCAGCTTTCGAGAGACAGCAGGGCGCAGAAAAAAACCATGCGAAGGCAGGTGAAGGAAAATGGACGTGTCATGAGAGGTCTATTCCATCCGCACAGGATTATTAACGTAGCACAGTTCTCGACTGATTGCATGGAGCCTGGAGTGATGCCTGCTCGCACTATTGCCGATTAAATGGATAGTGGGATAATCGGACAAACAGCGCTGGTAAAGGCCGGAAGGGATTGCCTATCCGTGAAGAAGTACAGTGGCTGTGTTTGTGTGTGATGGTGAGGCTGGTGACTTGGACAAAGGGCGTGATGGCCGTCATGCATGCACTGGCGCTGGCCTTCTTGCTGGCTGATGTCGGTGGTGCAGCGGATCTTCCTGTCGGCAGGCAAGTGCCGATCAAGGAATTGCGTGAACGGACCAGCTCGCTCGTCGGGCGAGATGTTGTCGTCGCGGGAGTGGTTGACGTGGTGGCCCCGATTACCGAGGCGAATTTCGATGACTGGCGCCTCATGAGCCCCTGCGCCGGGAGCTACTACGTCACGCTGAATGACGATACCGGTTCCGTCGATGTGCTGGTAAAAGGCAACTGCCTCTTGAAGCCCTCCATGGTCAATGGACCTCGAATCGTGGAGGGCGAGAAGGTGTGGATGAAAGTGTCGATCTTTGTGCCCGGTCTCAACCTCTTCGAGCTCAATCCAATGGTCCGTGCCATCGCCAAAGATTTTGGTATGTGGTCTGCTGAGTAGGATTCACCGTAATCTGACGTCGCACAATCTCCGTTGCCGCGATTCTATCCAGGAGCGAAAGTCGGGTATCACGCGTCAGCGTCGTATGTATGTCAGAGCATTTTTGACACCTCCTTGAGCCGATGCTAATGTCCGCCGTAGATTTTAACGAAGTTAGTACGTGTCTATGGCCGTTGCGAGTATTTGATTGAGGTAGAAAAAGGCTGATGCGCACGATCCGAATTGCCATGGCTCAAATCAATCCGAAGGTCGGTGATATCGCCGGGAATATGCGTTTGATTAGGAGCTGGGTTAAGGAAGCGCGCAAGGCGAAAGCCGATCTGGTGGCGTTTCCCGAGTTGGCGATTACCGGCTATCCCCCAGAAGATCTCCTGCTTAAGCCCCGATTTGTGGCGGATAATCGGCGGGCCCTCGATGAGATTGCCAAGGACTGTAAGGGGCTCGTGGCCGTTATTGGCTATGTGGGCCAAGGCGCGGGTGGCGGAGGGAAGTTGCAGCCGCCCGGCGTGGTCGCGGCCGGTCAGCATGAACTGACGAATGCGGCGGCCATTGTGGCGGAACGGCGGATCCTTGCGAGCTATAACAAATGGCTCCTGCCCAATTACGGTGTGTTTGATGAAAGCCGATACTTTCATCCCGGTCGCAAGGTGCCGCTGGTGACGTTGCGCGGAGTGACGATCGCGGTCAACATTTGCGAAGACATCTGGTTTCCCGATGGGCCGATCCGCTTACAGGCTGCGGCTGAGGCCGAGGTGATCGTGAACATCAATGCCTCGCCGTTCCACATCGGGAAGAGTCGGATGCGAGAACAGATGCTGGCGACGAGGGCGCGGGAGAATGGGGTCATCCTCACCTATACGAATACGGTTGGCGGACAGGACGAGCTGGTGTTTGACGGGAATAGTGTGATCCTCGATCAGACCGGTGAGGTGATCGCTCGGGGCAAAGCCTTCGAGCAGGATTTGATCGTTGCGGATCTCAATGTGGATGCGGTGACGCGGAATCGCATGGCTCAGGGAAGAAAAAAGCGTTTCACGGTAGCGATGATGGAGGCCGTCGAGCGAGTCGCGGTCGCGACTGCCAAAGCCCCGGTGAAGCGACTGCGGGTTGTGCCTCAGCTGGAGGCTCCCTTAGGGGAACTTGAGGAGGTCTATCGTGCGCTAGTCGTCGGCGTGCGGGACTACGTGCAAAAAAATGGATTCAAGAAGGTGGTCATTGGCCTGAGCGGCGGCGTGGATAGTGCCTTGACGGCAGTGATCGCCGTCGACGCGCTTGGTCCGAAGAATGTGATGGGCATTTTCATGCCCTCGCCCTATACCTCATCGGAAAGCGGCGAAGATGTCCAAGATCTCACACGGCGATTGACGATCGACTATCGGACGATTCCGATCACGCCGACGTTTCAATCCTACCATGACGCACTCGCGGAGGAGTTTGCCGGCAAGCCGGTGGATACGACGGAGGAAAACCTCCAGGCACGCATTCGCGGCAACATTTTAATGGCCTTCTCCAATAAGTTTGGCCACCTCGTGTTGACCACCGGCAATAAGAGCGAAATGAGCGTGGGCTATGCAACTTTGTATGGCGACATGGCCGGTGGATTTGCCGTCATTAAAGATGTGCCGAAGACGATGGTCTATGACCTCTCCCGGCTTCGGAATGCAAGGGGGGCGACGCCAGTGATTCCCAAGCGCATCCTTGATCGCGCGCCGACGGCGGAATTGCGGCCGAATCAAAAGGACGAAGACAGCTTGCCGCCATATGCCGTCCTGGACCCCATTCTCAAGGCCTATGTGGAAGAGGATCGGTCCCTTGAAGAAATTGTGGCCAGGGGATGTGACCGTGCCACAGTGGCCAAGGTGATGGCGATGGTCGATGGAAGTGAGTACAAACGCCGTCAGGCGCCGATCGGTATCAAGATTACGCTCAGGGCGTTTGGGAAAGATCGGCGGATGCCGATCACGAACGGATATCGAAACGTCTAGCGTTCCGCGATTGTTCCGCCTGTACCAGTCGGATTCAGTTGACAGTGTCGAGGACGCCATGGTACAAGATCCGATCGTTTAGAGGGACAACGACGTTCCTCTGACGGCCGATTCAACTGTATGGCAAGGACAATGACGTCCTCCGGCCTCTTTCAAAGAAAGAGACCAGAGGGCGTTTTTTTTTGCCATGTCAATGCGTGGAGGATATGCACAACGGCGTGCGTGACGACGATGATGTCAAGGAAGCTGGTACGCGACCCATGGACCATCATCACAATCTGAAGGAGGAGATCGTCATGTACGTTGCCAAGTGGAAAGTGTTGCTCCTGGCCATAGGTCTGCTCACTACTATGCTAGTGGGTGGTCCCTCTGCCCGGGGAGAGGTCTCTGCTCCACCTGCACCGGCTTCTGCTGCGCAGCCGACCCTGGAAGACCGGCTGGATGCGCTGGAGAAAAAAACCGAACCGGCGTCGCTCTGGAAGACTATGGGGTTCAAAATAACCGGGTTTCTGGACGCAGCCTATACCCATAACTTCAATAACCCAAATTCGAATCTCAATCAACTTCATATCTTCGATACCAACGCGAATTCCTTCTCTCCGCACATGGTGCAATTCATGCTGGAGCGCCCCGCGGATGCCGCAGGGAGCGGGATGGACCGGCTCGGCTTCCGGACTAGGTTGAACTTCGGGGTGGATGCCAGGGTGACGAGAGCCCGCACGAATTTCGCGCCGGGCACTAGCAATAACGAACTCGATTTTCAAGAAGTCTACGGCGAGTACATCATTCCCATCGGCAGCGGCTTGAAGGTTCAAGCGGGGAAGATCAATACGCTGATCGGGTACGAGGTGATCAATGGTTTTGAGAACGCGAACTTTTCACGCAGCTTCATGTTCGGCCTGGGCCAGGCCTTTACGACGACCGGTATCCGGCTTACGTACACGTTCAATCCGATCGTGACCGCGTCAGTCGGGGTGGTCAACGGCTGGGATAATGTGGACGACAATAACAAGGGTAAAACCTTCGAGTGGTTAGTGGCACTGACGCCACATGAGAAGGTCGGGATCAGTTTCTACGGTTCCTACGGAGCGGAGCAATCAAACTGTCAAGGAAGTGGCGGGGGGTGTACGCCGTTTACGACGGGAAACGATCCCCGCGCGAAACGAACTGTCGTGGGATCGATCATCACGTTGAAACCGACTGACAAGGACACTGTCATTCTGGAGCCCTACTATGCGAACGAGGCCAATGCCAGCACGATCAGTCAATCACGGAATGCCCGATGGAACGGAATCGCCGGTTATCTCATCCATGACTTCGATGAGCAATGGAGTGCCCGTTTCCGCGGAGAAATCTTCGAGGATGCAGGAGGGGCGCGCACCTGTACGGGATTCTTCGGGTTCGCCGGAGGCACCAATACCTGTGCGGGGGCCACGGCCACGGCTGCGGCTGCGCCGGTCGCTCAAACGCTCTGGGAGAATACGTTCACGCTCCAATACAAACCGTTCCCCTCGCTGATCACGCGGGCGGAATTCCGGTATGACCATTCCGATAAGAATGTCTTTCTGTACGGAAGCCGGCCGGCCAACAACCAAGAAACCATGTCGTTCCAAGTCATTTACCTATTCTGAGCAAGGAGGAAGGAGGCAATGATGAAGCAACTATGCCGTCTCATGACCGCGATGCTGCCCGTCCTGGCCTGTCTTGCCCTGATGGCAGGGACGACGGAGGGGTTGGCCCAAGAGGTTGGTGTCCCGGCGGCGTCCGCGCCGGTTGCAGCTGCGCCCGAAGCTCCGGCGGCGGCGGTTCCGGCTCCGCCGAAGATCGATACCGGAGATACCACGTGGGTGCTGGTGTCGACCGCCTTGGTGTTGGCCATGACCGCCCCGGGGCTGGCCTTATTCTATGGAGGAATGGTTCGAGGGAAAAATGCGCTGGGCACCATCATGCAGAGCTTCATTATTCTCTGCCTGATCAGTGTTCAGTGGGTGCTCTGGGGGTATTCACTCGCGTTTGGGCCTGATAAGGGGCACGTGATCGGAGGACTCGAATGGTTGGGCCTGAACGGCGTGGGGCTTGAGCCCAATGCCGATTATGCGGCCACCATTCCGCATCAGGCGTTCATGATCTTTCAGATGATGTTCGCCGTCATCACGCCGGCGCTCATCACGGGCGCGTTCGCCGAGCGGATGAAGTTCAGTAGCTTTCTCGTCTTTACACTGCTCTGGTCGACGCTCATCTATGACCCGCTGGCCCATTGGGTGTGGGCGGTCGGCGGCTGGGTGCGAAACATGGGGGCGTTGGATTTTGCCGGTGGCACGGTCGTTCATATCAGTTCCGGAGCCTCCGCACTGGCCTGCGCCATCGTGCTACGGAAGCGGTTGGGCTATGGCAAAGAACATATGATGCCGCACAACCTGCCGATGACGGTCTTAGGCGCTTCACTGCTCTGGTTCGGGTGGTTCGGCTTCAATGCCGGCAGTGCGGTGGCCTCCGGGGCGTTGGCAACCAGCGCGTTTGTGGTGACCCATGTGGCGACGGCGACGGCGGCGCTGGCTTGGATGGCGGTGGAATGGATCTATCGTGGCAAGCCCACGGTACTTGGCGCGGCGAGCGGTGCTGTGGCAGGATTGGTCGCCATTACGCCGGCGTCCGGGTTTGTTGGTCCAATGCCGGCGGTGATCATCGGGCTGGTTGCAGGAGTGGTGTGCTATCTGGCCGTCCTCTGGAAGGCCAAGTGCGGGTACGATGACGCACTCGACGTCGTCGGGATCCATGGAGTCGGAGGCATCTGGGGCGCGCTGGCAACAGGGCTTTTTGCCTCGAAGGCCATCAACGCCGCGGGGGCGGACGGATTGTTCTATGGCAATCCGGCGCAGTTCGGTATTCAGGCCATGACCGTGTTGATTTCGGTGGGGTTTGCATTCGTGGGGACCTTCGTGATTCTGAAGCTTGTCGGAACCATGATGCCCTTGTGCGTGAAAGAAGAGGAAGAGCGAATGGGCTTAGATCTCAGTCAGCACGATGAGCGGGCCTATTCGTGATGCATTGAGCGACCGGAGAGAAGGAGGGAGCAGGTGACTGACCCGAACAATGAGCGTGACTGTACAAGCCGGCATGTGGGGTGCCACAGGATGGTCGCGCTGACCATTGCGGCCGTGATGTTGGGTGCCTTGGTATTGGGTGCCGGGTCAGTAGTCATCGCCCAGGACTCATCGGCAATCGCCGGTGGAGCCGCTCCTGTACTGAAAGTCGATACGGGAGACACGGCTTGGGTGCTCATGTCCTCCGCGCTGGTCTTGGCGATGACGATGCCGGGGCTGGCGTTATTCTATGGGGGGTTGGTCCGGAGCAAGAATATTTTGGGCACGATTATGCATAGCCTGATTATTCTGTGCTTGGTCAGCCTCATCTGGATTTTCTTTGGTTATAGCTTGGCCTTCGGTCCGGACAAGGGAGGCTTGATTGGAGGGTTGGACTGGATCGGACTCAGCGGCGTCGGAAGCGACCCGCATCCGGTGTATGGCCCGACGATTCCGCATCAAGTGTTCATGTTATTCCAACTGATGTTTGCCGCCATCACTCCGGCGCTGATTACGGGCGCGTTTGCGGAGCGCATGCGGTTTTCCGCGTTGCTGCTGTTTGCGGCGCTCTGGTCCGTGGTGATTTACGCGCCGGTCGCCCACTGGATTTGGGGTGGAGGCTGGCTGGGTAAGATGGGTGCGTTGGATTTTGCCGGAGGTGCCGTGGTGCACATCAGCTCCGGTGTCAGCGCATTGGTCTGTGCGATCGTACTTGGGAAACGGAAGGGGTATGGGACGGATTACATGGCGCCCCATAACCTTCCCTTTACGCTGTTGGGGACCGGCCTCTTATGGTTCGGCTGGTTCGGCTTCAATGCCGGCAGCGCATTGGGCGCCAACGGATTAGCCGGCAGTGCGTTTCTGGCCACGCATGCAGCGGGTGCGACCGGCGCGCTCGTGTGGATGTGCACGGAATGGATGCATCGGGGTAAGCCGACCGTCCTGGGTGTTGCGAGTGGAGCCGTGGCCGGGTTGGCAACGGTGACGCCGGGCGCCGGATATGTCGGACCGATGTCTGCGATCGCAATCGGCGCATTTGCAGGGGTTTTGTGCTATTTCGCCGTTGTTTGGAAGGGGAGGATGGGCTATGATGACTCCCTTGATGTCGTGGGAATTCACGGCGTCGGCGGCGTGTTTGGCATCCTGGCGACGGGGCTCTTCGCCTCCAAGGCCGTCAATGCGGCCGGGGCGGACGGGTTGTTCTATGGCAACGCGGCCCAGTTGGGTATTCAGGCGGTCATGGTCGTCGCCGTGGCGGCTTTTTCTGTAGTGGGGACCTGGTTGATTCTGAAAGTGGTGGATGCGAGCGTCGGATTGCGAGTCTCCCCGGAGGACGAATCCACGGGGTTGGACTTGAGTCAACACGATGAGCGCGCATATTCATAAACAGCGGATGACACTATTGACTACACGATCATACCGGGGCTTGGGGTGGCGGCGTCGAGAGCGGGCCGTAAACTCGCAAGACTGTCGGTGAGGAGGCTGAACCATGAAAATGATTGAGGCGATCGTCAAGCCGTTCAAGTTGGATGAAGTGAAGGATGCATTGCTGGAAATCGGTGTGCAAGGCATGACCGTGACAGAGGTAAAGGGGTTCGGTCGTCAGAAAGGCCATAAAGAAACCTATCGTGGCCAGGAATACACGATCGAATTCGTGCCGAAAGTCAAAATCGAAGTCGCAGTGCAGGACAGTCAGGTCCAGCGGGTGCTCGATACGATTACACGCACCGCCAAGACCGGAAGTATCGGGGACGGAAAGATTTTCGTCCGTGATCTGGCGATGGCCGTCCGGATCAGAACCGGAGAAACCGGAGACACCGCGCTGTGAGTTCCAGTTCCGACCAACGGGCGGGAGTATTGTCTGGCACCGACGGCGTAGCCGTCGGTGCCGTACTGGCGGAGCAGCGCCAGACGATTGCCCAGCGTTTGCTGGACGGGGCGTCGGGCGCAGAGGTGGTCATCGCACAAACCGATCTCGTCGATGCCCTGATTATCGGCCGGTATCGCAATGCCGCGCGTCAGGGTGGCGATGCCATGATGACGGCGGGCTTTCAGCACTGTTGCCTGGTGGCGATCGGAGGGTATGGACGCCGGGAGCTCTCGCCCTATTCAGATATCGATCTGATGGTGTTGTTCCGTCCTGATGTGGCGAAGATTGTGCCGGAGTTTGTCCGGCAGGTGCTGCATCCCCTCTGGGACATCGGCTTTCAAGTGGGTCACAGTGTACGCACGATTCCGGATTGCATCAGTCTTGGGCTCAGCGATGCGACGGTGCGGACGTCGATGATGGAAGCCCGGTTTCTGACCGGGAATGCGCAGCTCTTCCAGGAATTCCATTCTGCCTATTTTCGTAAGGTCGCCACGGTGGCGGTCGACAAATATCTGGATCAAAAGCTGGTCGAGCGGCATCGGGAATATGAGAAGTTCGGTGAGACGGTCTATCTCCTTGAGCCGAACGTGAAAAAAAGTCAGGGGGGCTTGCGCGATCTGCATTTGTTGCAATGGGCCGGGATTGCCCGGTATCAGGCGCCGACGATTCGCGAGCTGTCGGATCGGGGCATGCTGTCACGCCAAGATTATGT
>CAYHNM010000001.1:15470-19877 GCA_964357985.1 uncultured Nitrospira sp.
CAGTATCATAAATACACGGTGGACGAGCATAGCCTGCTGGCGGTCGCGAAGGTCGAATCCTTCGCGCAGGATCAGGGGATGTTGGGCGAAGTCTATCGAGAAGTGAAACGGAAAGATCTGCTGCACCTCGCGGTGTTTATCCATGATATGGGGAAGGGGCAGGAAGAAGATCATAGCGAAGTGGGGCGTCGGATTGCCGAAGAGATGGCCACGCGATTGGGCCTGGATGACGCGGAGCGCCGGACCGTGGCGTTTCTCGTTCACCGGCATCTGATGATGGCCCATACGGCGTTTCGCCGGGATCCGAACGACGAAAAGGTCGTGCTGCCGTTCGCTCGTGAAGTGGGAACCCCGGAAGTGCTGCGCAAGCTCCTGGTGTTGACCGCTGCCGATATTGCCGCTGTCGGTCCCGGCGTATTGACGAAATGGAAAGAATCGTTGCTGGTCGAGCTGTACGTGCGGACCATGCAGGAAGTGTCCGGTGAGCGGGAAGCGGCCGATGCCCCGGAGCGGCTCAAGAGCATTGCGTCCGAGGTGATGCAGCAGCCGGCGCTGCGCGGGCAGGCGGACGTTTCCCCGCCGTGGGTGGAGGGGCAGTTGCGCCAGTTTCCGTTGCGTTATGCCTACGGCACATCGCCGAGACGGATTGCGTCGCATTTGTCGACCATTCGACGCTTGCCGGCAGGCGAGGTGCTAGTCGATTCGGAATTCAACGATCTCCTCGGGACCTGCGAGTATGCGGTGGTGACGTTCAATGATGTGATCCCCGGCATCTTTTCAAAAATCGCCGGCGTCATGGCGGCGAACGGATTGCAGATTTTGGATGCCCAGATTCTGACCAGACTGGATGGCGTGGTCGTCGATACGTTCCAGGTAACCGACCCTGACTACAAGGGTGCGCCGCCCCGGGATCGGCTGGAGTCGATCGGGGCCATGATTCGGTCGGTGTTGCAGGGGAAGGAAGCGGTGGAGGCCGTGGTGCAGCGGGGCACCCGGATGTCCGCATCACGGTTGATCGGCCCGTCTCGTCAGGCGACGGAAGTACGGATCGACAATGAGACGTCGGAGCGGTATACCATTGTCGATGTGTTTGCCGACGATCGGCAGGGGTTGTTGTATGTGATCACCAATGCGATTTTCAGGCAGGGCTTGTCGGTGCATGCCGCGCGGATCTCGACGCGGCTTGATCAAGTGGCCGATGTCTTTTACGTGACCGATGCTCAGGGCAAAAAGGTCGAGCGCGCGGAGCAAATCGAGCTGGTGCGTCAGGGCATCTGGAAGGAAATCGAAGAGTTCCTGGGTGTGAAGGCAGCATAACCGTCGAAAAGGTCTCACGCAGCTTGTTGTGAGGAGCCTGAAAGGAGGAGGGGATGAACGTTCGTGAAGTGTTAGAGTTTGCGAAGAAGAACAAGGTTCAAGTGGTGGATCTGAAATTTGTGGATCTCATCGGGACATGGCAGCACTTTACCATTCCGCTGGGGGAGCTGACGGAGGACCTGTTCAAGGATGGTTCAGGCCTCGATGGTTCGTCGATCCGCGGCTGGAAGGCGATCAACAACAGCGATATGCTGGTGTTGCCCGATCCTTCGACCGCCTGCATGGATCCCTTCTGTGCCGTGCCGACCCTGAGCCTGATCGGCAACGTCGTTGATCCGATCACCCGCGAGACCTACAATCGCGATCCCCGTTTCATCGCCCAGAAGGCGGAGAAGTATCTGCAGAGCACCAAGATCGGCGACACCTCCTACTGGGGGCCCGAAGCCGAATTTTTCATTTTCGATCAGGCCCGCTACGACCAGACGAACCACAGCGGATATTACTTTATCGATTCCGAAGAAGGTGTCTGGAACATGGGCCAGGATGGCGTCAATCTGGGCGGGAAGATCCGTTCCAAGGAAGGCTACTTCCCGGTTCCTCCGACGGATACCCAGCAGGATATCCGGACCGAGATGATTCTGGAGATGGAGAAGGCCGGAATCTCAATCGAGAAGCATCATCACGAAGTGGCCACGGCCGGTCAGGCGGAAATCGATATCCGCTTCGATTCGCTGGTCAAGACGGCCGACAAGATGATGATGTACAAGTACATCGTCAAGAACGTCGCGCGCCGTCACGGCAAGACCGCGACCTTCATGCCGAAGCCGATTTTCGGCGACAACGGATCGGGCATGCACACGCACCAGAGTATTTGGAAGGACGGCAAGCCGTTGTTCGCGGGCAAGGAATACGCGGGCGTGTCGCAGATGTGTCTCCACTACATCGGCGGTATTCTCAAGCACGCGCCGGCGCTGGCGGCGTTCACGAACCCGACGACGAATTCGTACAAGCGGTTGACCCCCGGATTCGAAGCGCCGGTGTTGTTGGCCTACTCCAGCCGGAACCGGTCGGCGGGTATCCGCATTCCGATGTATTCCCCGAGCCCCAAGGCGAAGCGGATCGAAGTGCGCTTCCCGGATCCCGGTGCCAATCCGTATCTCGCTTTCGCGGCCATGTTGATGGCGGGTTTGGACGGCATCGAGAACAAGATCAATCCGGGCGAACCGGCCGAGAAGGATCTCTACGATCTCGAGGCGAAGGAAGCCGCCAAGATCAAGACGATGCCGGGCAGCCTGGACGAGGCGTTGAACAACCTCGAAAAAGATCACCAGTTCCTGCTCAAGGGCGGAGTCTTTACGGAGGATCTGATCGAGGCCTGGATCGGGTACAAGCGCACGAAGGAAGTCGATACCATGCGGTTGCGTCCGCACCCGTATGAGTTCTACTTGTATTACGACATCTAGAGCGTCGTCGGCCCATTCGAAAGTATGAGTTGACGGTCGGGCCTGAGGCGTGTTACAAATCGCCCATAGGCTGATTGAGGCAAAGGCGCCTCGGTCGAGGCTTTCGACATAAGGCAACGGACAAAGGCGTCCGTCATTCTGGAAAGAGTGGCGGACGCCTTTTTAATTTCTGAGCCAGCGAGGCTTCTTCGTCGAAGCCTCGCACGTACAGGCAGGTCGGGGCAGACCTGTCGTGAGGTGGACAAAGGCGTCCCTTCTCCCGCGAGGGAGGGGGACGCCTTTTGTGTTTTTGAGGCGGTGCAACTGGGCAGGTCGATTACCGGACCCTCAAACCGAAGGGGTGACATATGACAGCGATGGGGAACGGCAACCTAGGTACAGTAAAGAACGGGGACGAGCCGGCGGCCTCGCGGGATTCCAATCCCCATCATTTCAATACGGCCATCGAGCGCGCGGTAGCCGGAGCGGTCCTGCATGCCGCGGATCCCACCAGGCGTCGACTGCTCGCACAGCTTGGGGCCGTCGCGCTGACGGCGTTCATCGCCGACGTGTTTCCGCTCGCTCGGCTGGTCGCCTTCGCGGAAGAGTCCGGCGGGAAACCGGAAAAGAAAGATCTGAGCATCGGCTTCATTCCGATCACCTGCGCCACACCGATCATCATGGCGGAACCGCTGGGGTTCTATAAGAAGTATGGTCTGAATGCGTCGGTCAAACGAGCGGCCGGGTGGGCGATGATCAGAGATTGGGCGATCAACGGGGAAGTCGACGCGGCGCATATGCTCACGCCAATGCCATTGGCGATTTCGATGGGCGTCGGATCGGTTCCTAAGCCGTTCTACATGCCGGCCGTCGAAAACATCAATGGGCAGGCCATTACCCTGCACATCAAGCACAAGAATGTGAAGACCGCTGCCGATATGAAAGGGTTTCGGTTCTGTGTCCCATTCGATTTTTCGATGCACAACTATCTCCTTCGTTACTACTTGGCTGAAGGAGGAGTGCATCCCGATAAGGACGTCCAGATTCGCGTGGTTCCGCCGCCAGAAATGGTGGCTAATTTGAAGGCCGGTAACGTCGATGGATATCTGGCCCCCGATCCCTTTAACCAACGGGCGGTCTACGAAAACGCGGGATTCATTTTTAAGCTGTCCAAGGAGATCTGGGACCGGCATCCCTGTTGTGCCTTCACGGTGTCGCAGGAGTTCGCGACCAAGTATCCGAACACATTTCATGCACTCTTCAGGGCGATTGTGGACGCGACGCACTATGCGTCCGATCCGGCGCATCGCAAAGAAATCGCGGCCGCGATCGCTCCGACGAATTACCTGAATCAGCCGGTCACGGTGCTCGAACAGGTCTTGACGGGCACCTATGCCGACGGGCTCGGGAGTATCAAGAAGGAGCCGAGCCGGATCGACTTCGATCCCTATCCGTGGCACTCCATGGCGATCTGGATTCTCACGCAAATGAAGCGCTGGGGGCATCTGAAGGGCGAGGTGAATTACAAGTCGGTGGCCGAACAAGTGTATCGGGCGGCAGACTGTGACCGTATCGCAAAGGAGTTGGGGTATCCGACTCATCAGGCGACTACGATGAAGCACGTCATTATGGGGAAGGAGTTCGATCC
>CAYHNM010000002.1:0-18160 GCA_964357985.1 uncultured Nitrospira sp.
GGGTAAAGGATAAGGATATGACTGAAGCACGTGCGATTCTCAGATTTGTTCGGGTGGCTCCTCGGAAGGCTCGGCCGGTCATTGACATGATTCGCGGGCAGCAGGTTCCTCAGGCGCTCGCCATGTTAAAGCTCACTCCTCGACAGGCGGCGCGCGTCGTTGAGAAAATTCTCCGCTCAGCGGTGGCTAATGCCGAGCAGAAAGAAATGGGCGATAGCGAGTCGATGGTCATTTCGAAGGCTTTTGTGAATGGCGGGCCGACATTAAAGCGTTTCAGGGCTCGTTCGCAGGGCCGTGCGAATTCGATTCATAAGCGCACGAGTCATATTACTGTGGTTGTCGCCGCGCCATCGCTCGGCGATGCGAAGAAGTCAGCGTAACAACGATCACCATCTAGCTAGGGCAGACTGAGGCAAGACTTTATGGGTCAGAAAACACATCCAATCGGGTACCGGCTTGGTTACAACGTCACGTGGAATTCTCGGTGGTATGCCGGGAAGGATTACGCCAAGCTTCTCCATCAGGACATCAAGATTCGTAAGGTCGTGAAGGCCAGGCTGTTTCATGCCGGTGTCTCGAAGGTTGAGATTGAGCGTTCTGGCGACCAGACTCGCGTGATTATTCACACGGCGCGTCCTGGAATCATCATCGGCCGGAAGGGTGCTGAGGTCGATAAGCTCAAGGCTGATCTTGAAAAGCAGTATGGCGGCCAGGTCTATGTCACGGTGAAGGAAATCAAGAAGCCTGAGCTGGATGCCCAGCTGGTGAGTGAGAATGTTGCCACGCAGCTCGAAAAGCGGGTTGCGTTTCGCCGAGCGATGAAGCGCAGCGTGCAGTCTGCGCTTCGACTGGGCGCGCAGGGCATTAAGATTATGGTGGCTGGACGTCTGGGCGGGGCGGAAATCGCGCGCACCGAGTGGTATCGCGAAGGTCGAGTGCCGCTACATACGCTTCGTGCCAATATCGATTACGGATTTGCTGAAGCGCATACGACCATGGGACAGATCGGTGTGAAAACGTGGCTCTTCAAGGGAGAGTTGCTGCCAGCTCAACCGGTCAAGTCAGATTCATTCCTCGAACGGCGGCTTGGGTAAGGAGAACGCACTGTGTTAGCGCCAAAGAAAGTCAAGTTTAGAAAGATGCAAAAGGGCCGTATGCGAGGCAAGGCCTATCGCGGCGGTCAGATTACACTCGGTGAATTTGGCCTTAAGGCGCTTGAGCCTGGATGGGTTACCAGCCGGCAGATTGAAGCCGCACGTATTGCCATTACTCGTTTTGTGAAACGGGGTGGTCAGGTGTGGACGAGAATTTTCCCGGATAAGCCGATTACCAAGAAACCGGCGGAAACTCGAATGGGTAAAGGTAAAGGAAACCCTGAGTATTGGGTGGCCGTTGTGAAGCCGGGTCGTATTTTGTATGAAATGGATGGCGTTCCGTTGGATGTGGCGAAGGAAGCCTTCCGACTCGCGTCGCACAAGTTGCCGGTAGCCACCAAATGCGTTGCCCGTGGTGAATTTTAATCAGGTCTCATAGCGGTCCGAGGAGTAGGTGACATGGCGTTGGATTTGAAAGAGTTGCGGCAGTTGACGGCCCCGGAGTTGGTCGAGAAGGAAAAGCAGTTGGTGCAAGAGTTATTCAACTTGCGCTTTCAGCTGGGCACCGGACGGCTGGAAAATCCGATGCAGATCAGGAAGACAAAGCGCGAGATTGCTCGGGTAAAGACCGTTTTGCAGGAAGTCTCTCAGGCTGAGACGAAAGGGTAAGGGGTTCTGATTATGTCTGATGCTGTCAAGAAGCGCGAGTGGGTCGGCCGAGTGTTGAGCAATAAGATGAACAAGACCGTTGTGGTCTCCGTTGAACGCTCCGTGACGCACCCGCTGTATCGCAAGGTTCTCCGGAGAATCTCGAAGTTCAAAGCGCACGATGAGCAGAATGTCTGCAAGATTGGCGACCGTGTGCGCATGGTTGAGACGCGTCCGATCAGCAAGGACAAGCATTGGCGTGTGGTTGAGGTGATTCAGAAGGGTCGAGCAGAATAGTTTGATGTGGTTGTGACTCCAAGGTAAGGAAAGAGCGCTAGCATGATTCAGAACTATAGCTATATGGATGTGGCGGATAACTCCGGTGCGAAGCAGGCGATGTGCTTCCATGTCTTCGGAGGGACGCGTCGTCGGTATGCGTCCTTGGGAGATATTGTGGTCGTCGCGGTGAAGGAAGCTATTCCGCATGCCAGCGTCAAAAAAGGCGATGTCAGTCGTGCGGTGATTGTGCGGACCACCAAGGAAGTTCGACGTGAAGACGGTTCCTACATCAAGTTTGATCGAAATGCCTGTGTCTTGATCAACAAAGAAGGGGAACCGATCGGGACTCGCATTTTCGGTCCGGTCGCACGTGAATTGCGTTGGAAGAAATTTATGAAGATCATCTCCCTGGCACCTGAAGTGCTGTAGGGACACGTGGTGGGGGTTGTCGTGCAAGCACTTCGGAAAAGCAGAATTCGAAAAGGCGATATGGTCGTCGTGATCACAGGGCGTGAGCGCGGGAAGTCCGGGAAGGTCTTGTCTGTAGACTTGACGGCCGGCAAGGTGATTGTTGAAAAGCTGAATATCATCAAGCGCCATACCAAGCCGAACCAAAAGGTCAAGCAGGGTGGAATCCTGGAGCGGGAAGCTCCGCTGGCGATCTCCAATGTCATGTATGTCTGTCCCGTGACGCAAAAGCCGACACGTGTGGGTATTCGTAGACTTGAGGACGGTCGGCGGGCACGGTTCAGTAAGAAATCGAACGAGACTTTCGAGTAGTCTGAGGAGCACGGAATGGCGAAGGTTGAAAAAGGTAAGGCAAGTAAACCCTCCGAGCGAAAGTCCTCAAAGAAGGACGCGGAGGATGCGCCTAAGCAATTAGACGATAACAGTCATGAGTCTAGTTTTAAGCCGCGACTTCGTGATGCCTATCAGGGGAAAGTCATCCCGGCGCTCATGAAAGAGTTCGGGTACAAGAACGTGATGCAGGTTCCCAAGCTGGAGCGCATCGTACTCAACGTCGGAATGGGTGAAGCCATTCAGAACGTGAAGTTGCTTGAGAGCGCGGTTACCGAACTGGGGACTATTACCGGGCAGAAGCCCGTCGTCACGAGGGCGAAGAAGGCGATCGCCGGATTCAAGCTCAGGCAGGGACTCCCGATTGGCGCGAAGGTCACATTGCGAAGCCGTCGCATGTATGAATTTTTCGATCGGCTCGTGACTTTGGCCTTGCCGCGTATCCGTGATTTTCGCGGTGTCTCGCCGAAGGCATTCGATGGTCGTGGTAACTATACCCTGGGCGTGAAAGAGCAGTTGATATTCCCGGAAATCAAGTATGACGAAGTGGCCTCCATTCATGGTATGGATATCACGATTGTCACGACAGCGAAGACGAATGACGAAGGGAAGGCCTTGCTGAAACATCTCGGAATGCCGTTTCGGGCATAGAGATTTCAGGCCTACGCACGTAACTGAGCAGAAGGAGTTCATGTGTCACGTTTAGCGTTACGGAATAAAGCGGCGAAAAAGCCAAAGTTTGCGTGCCGATCGTACAATCGGTGCCCGTTGTGTGGTAGGGTGCGTGGCTTTTTAACTCGCTTTCACATGTGCAGAATTTGTTTCCGCCTCTTGAGCCTCCGCGGGGATATCCCTGGCGTGCGCAAGTCTAGTTGGTAGTAGCGGCAGCTCTGAGACATTAGGACTGGAAAGAAAAGGGAATAGCATGTTGACTGATCCAATTAGTGATCTTCTTGTTCGCCTCAGAAACGGTTCACAGCGCCGTCACGATACAGTGTCTGTCCCTGCCTCCAAGCTCAAGCGCGCCATTCTTGAGCTCCTCAAGCAAGAGGGCTATGTTCATGACATTGCTGACGCAGTACAGGACGGACATCCGGTGTTTACGGTGCAGATGCGTTATGTCAACGAAGGGCAGCCGATGATCACGGGTTTGCAGCGGATCAGTAAGCCTGGTCGTCGCGTGTATGTCGGCAGTAAGGATATCGCCAAAGTCAGAAACGGAATCGGAATGGCGATTCTGTCGACTTCTAAAGGGATCATGACCGACCAGGAATCACGGAAGAACGGTCTGGGCGGTGAAGTGTTGTGCTCAGTCTGGTAGCAGCGTAAAGGACAAGGAAGAGAACATGTCGCGGATTGGGAAAATGCCGATTGCTATTCCTGCGGGAGTAGAAGTGAAAGTGGTGGGACCCAAGGTCTCGATCAAGGGTCCATTGGGTAAAATGGATTGGCCCCTTGAAGAGGGGCTTGGCGCCGTGGTTGAGAATGGCCAGCTGCTCGTCAATCGCTCGAGCGAAGACCGCAACGTCCGTGCTCTTCATGGTTTGGCTCGTGCCGAATTGAGCAATATGGTCATGGGAGTCTCGAAGGGTTATGAGCGTTCATTGGAGATCACGGGGGTCGGTTACAAGGTGGCGCTCCAGGGTCGGACGATGAGCTTCAATGTTGGCTACATCAATCCCGTACTTTTTCAAATTCCCGCCGGGATCGAAGTCAAAGTCGACAAGCAGACCCTCATCAATGTCAAGGGATTCGATAAGCGATTAGTCGGTCAGGTAGCGGCAAACTTGCGTGCGATCAAGCCCCCCGATGTGTACAAGCAAAAGGGTGTCCGGTTTATGGGCGAGGTCTTGCGTAAGAAAGAAGGGAAGACGGGGAAATAGGGGCGACATGAATACAGCAGAAAAATCCAGACAACTCGAGCAGAGAAGACAGCGCGTTCGCAAGCGTGTAATAGGAACCACCGAGCGTCCACGGCTCAATGTGTTTCGAAGCCGCTCGCATATTTACGCACAGGTGATCAACGATTTGAACGGCTCAACTTTGGTTGCCGCCTCGTCGCTTGATAAAGACCTGAGGAAGACATTGAAGTCTACCGGCAGCATGGAGGCCGCGAAGGCGGTAGGAAAGCTGTTGGCTGATCGGGCAAAGGCGGCGAATGTGCTGACCGTCGTGTTTGATCGCGGTGGACGTATGTATCATGGTCGAATTAAAGCCCTTGCCGAAGCTTCGCGTGAGGGTGGGCTCCAGTTTTAGAACGCTCACTCCTGTGAGTCCTGCCTGTTTCTGGTGGGAAGGAAGAAGAGAGGGATTGCGTGCGAGTTAATCCAGACGAATTGAACCTGAAGGACAAGGTCGTTTTCATCAACCGCGTGGCCAAGGTTGTGAAAGGCGGCAAACGATTTAATTTCTGCGCTCTGGTAGTGGTCGGTGACGGCCATGGCTGGGTCGGCATTGGAAAAGGTAAGGCGGCTGAAGTGCCGGTGGCGATTTCCAAGGCTGTCGAACAGGCGAAGAAGAATCTCGTTCATGTCTCGCTCAAGGGAGGGACGATCCCTCATGATGTGCATGGGCTGTTCGGTGCCGAGCATGTCCTCTTGAAGCCAGCCGTCGACGGTACCGGTATTATTGCCGGTGGCGCTGTGCGAGCCGTTGTTGAAGCGGTCGGCGTGCACAATATCATTGCCAAGACGCTTGGCCGAGGCAATCCATTCAATACCGTTCGAGCCACGTTGGCGGGCCTCAGCCAATTGCGCAATCCTGAGGAAGTGCTCAGACTTCGGCGAGAGGCTGCCGGGGAGCGACTTGAAAGGGCGAGTGCGTAATGGCTACTGCAAAAACTGACAAGGCAGCGAAGTCTACTGTCCCGGCCGTGCGGGTGACTCTGCGGCGGAGCCCGATTGGTACGCCCCAGACGCATAGGCTTGTGTTGCGTGGGCTTGGCCTCCGCCACATTCGACAAACAGCGGTTCATCCTGATACCCCACAGGTTCGTGGGTTGATTAAGAAAGTGGGGTATCTGCTTGAGGTGGGGAAACCATGAATTTACACGATTTATCCCCGGCACGGGGTGCTAAGAAAAAGCGGAAGAGAATCGGCCGCGGCCCTGGATCTGGTCATGGAAAGACCGCCACGAAGGGTCACAAGGGTATTAAGGCGCGCTCGGGCGGAGGCAAAAGACCTGGTTTCGAAGGCGGTCAGATGCCCTTGGTTCGTCGTTTGCCCAAGTTTGGTTTCACGAACCCATTTAGAACTGAATACAATGTTCTGAATCTGAAGAGCTTTGAAACCTGGACTGGTCCTTCAACTGTGACGCCGCAGGCGTTGGTGGATGCGGGGTTGGTCAAGCGCAAGCGCTTGCAGATTAAGATTTTGGGGAACGGAGAGCTGACCAAGCCGTTGGTCATTCAGGCGCATAAATTCAGCGAATCAGCCAAGGCGAAAATCCAAGCTGCCGGTGGTCGAGTCGAGGTTATCGGCGGTGCTTGAGCGACTTTTTACCAGCTTCCAGAATATCTTTAAGATTCCTGAGCTGAGGACCCGCGTCCTGTTTACGCTTGGGATGCTCGTTGTCTATCGAGTGGGAGCTCACATTCCTACTCCCGGTATCAATGGCGATGCGCTCTCAGATTTTTTGGCAAAACAGGGTGGCGCGCTCCTCGGATTTTTGGACATCTTCTCGGGCGGCTCACTCTCCAGACTGACGATTTTCGCATTGGGCATTATGCCCTATATCAGTGCGTCCATCATTCTCCAGTTGCTGACCGTGGTTGTGCCGCATCTCTCCAAGCTTGCGAAAGAGGGAGAGCGTGGTCGCAAAAAAATTATCCAATACACCCGCTTTGGTACGATCGTTATCGCGTTGATTCAGGGTTTTGGTATTGCGATTGGCCTTGAGCAAATGAACCAAGGCGCCTTCGTGTTGAACGGGGGCTGGGCATTCCGTCTGATGACGGTCATTACGCTGACGGCTGGTACTGGTTTTCTCATGTGGCTCGGCGAACAGATTACCGAACGCGGGATCGGTAATGGAATTTCGCTCATCATTTTTTCGGGAATCGTCGCCCGTCTTCCAGCGGCGGTGGCTCAGACCTTTGATCTCTACAAAGTCGGACAGCTCAATATTATCTTGTTGGTTGGCCTCGCTGTGTTGATGGTCTCTGTGGTGGCTGCGATTGTGTTTCTCGAGAGTGGGCGTCGGAAAATTCCTGTTCAGTATGCGAAGCGTGTCGTAGGTCGCCGTGTCTTTGGCGGGCAGAGCACACATATTCCACTGAAAATCAATACGGCTGGTGTCATTCCTCCGATCTTTGCCTCGTCGATCATCGCATTCCCGGCAACGATTGCAGGTTTCTTTGAGACTCCGTGGGTGAAGGCGATTGGTTCACAGCTTGCGCCAGGATCCTTGCTCTATACGCTCATGTACGTCGGGCTCATCTTGTTTTTCTGTTTCTTTTACACAGCCGTGGTTTTGAATCCTGTTGATATGGCTGACAACATGAAGAAGTACGGTGGGTTTGTCCCGGGTATTCGACCCGGACAGAGGACTTCTGACTATATTTATAATGTGCTGACGAAGATCACATTTGCGGGGGCTATCTATCTCGCCATTGTGTGCGTTATTCCAGAATTCTTGATCTATAAGATGAACGTGCCGTTCTATTTCGGTGGTACGTCGCTCTTGATCGT
Source organism: uncultured Nitrospira sp. (assembly GCA_964357985.1). Lineage (GTDB taxonomy): Bacteria > Nitrospirota > Nitrospiria > Nitrospirales > Nitrospiraceae > Nitrospira_D. The sequence goes on from CAYHNM010000002.1 coordinate 7,509, forward strand.
CATCGGAGTAGGGCTGGATACGGCTCAGCAGATCGAGTCCCATATGCTGATGCGTAACTATGAAGGTTTTCTTGGAAAAGGAATGGCTCCATTACGCGGCAGGAATGGGTAATCAGCGATGCAGCTCGTCTTTCTTGGAGCCCCAGGAGTAGGGAAGGGCACGCAGGCTGAGAAGATTGCCGCCCAATATGGAGTCGCCAAGATCTCGACGGGTGATTTGCTGCGAGAGGCTGTCCGGGCGCAGACGGCTCTTGGGAAAGACGCCAAGAGCTATATGGATCAGGGAAAGTTGGTTCCTGATTCGGTCGTCATCGGATTGGTGCGTGACAAGCTAAGCGATCCAAGTTGCGCCAATGGTTTCGTGCTTGATGGTTTTCCACGAACCGTTCCGCAAGCTGAAGAATTGGGTCGTGTTCTTTCACAGCGTAATATTCGTCTTGATCGTGCGATCAACTTTCAAGTATCACGTGAGGATGTAGTTCGTCGGCTCAGTGGCAGGCGTAGTTGCCAAAAATGTCAGGCCACTTTTCACGTCGATTTTGCACCTCCGAAGAAGAGTGATAGCTGTGATCGATGTGGTGAAGCGCTCGTGCAGCGCAGCGACGATAAGCGGGACGCGATTGAGACGCGGCTGCGGGTCTATGAAGAGCAAACCGCGCCATTGATTGCGTACTACGATTCGAAGAATCTCTTGACGCATCTCGATGGAGCCAGTGCGGTTGAGACGGTATATCAGAATTTGACGAGAGTGCTGACCCCATATAAGAAAGTATGATCATTCTGAAGACGCCTGCAGAAATTGATGTGATGGCTCAGGCGTCGAAGGTGGTTGCTGAAGCGCTAGAAGTTGTCCGGAACGCCGTACGGCCAGGCGTGACAACAGACGATCTTGACCGTATTGCCGAGCAAGCAATTCGTGACCGTGGGGCTATCCCGGCATTCAAAGGATACCGTAGCTACCCGAAGACGCTCTGTGCTTCAGTGAATGAACAGGTGGTTCATGGAATTCCGTCGAAACGGAAGCTGAAGGACGGCGATATCATTGGGCTAGACCTAGGGGCGATTGTCGGTGGGTTTTATGGTGACTCGGCCGTCACTGTGGCGGTCGGAGAAACCAACGAGTCTGTTGCTCGACTGATTCAGGTGACGCAAGAGGCTCTTGATCTGGGTATTCAGCAGGCGGTTGTCGGTAATCGGTTGACCGACATTTCTCATGCGGTACAGCGGCATGTTGAAGCAGCTGGATATTCGGTCGTGACGGAGTTTGTCGGCCATGGTATTGGCCGTCAACTTCATGAAGAGCCTCAAGTCCCCAACTACGGGAAGGCTGGACAGGGGCCACGTTTACAGTACGGGATGGTCCTGGCGATCGAGCCGATGGTCAATATGGGTGGCAGCGCGGTGCGTGTGCTTGAGGATCGGTGGACGGCGGTGACGGCTGACGGTAGCCTTTCAGCCCACTTTGAGCATACAATAGCAATTCAGCCGACGGGTCCCGCGCGGGTGCTCAGTCAGAGGGTGCTGGACGCCGCATAATTGCAGTACAGATAGAGGAATGGGAGTACGTGGGAAAAGAAGACATTATCGAAATACAGGGAACGGTAGCAGAGACATTACCCAATGCCATGTTTCGTGTGAAACTTGATAATGGACATATTCTACTAGCTCATATTTCTGGAAAAATGCGGATGCACTTTATCCGAATTCTTCCGGGCGACAAAGTCACGGTGGAGATGTCTCCATACGATTTGACGAGAGGCCGAATCACTTACCGTTTCAAGTAGTAGGAGCGCTGACGCGTCATGAAAGTAAAGTCATCAGTCAAGCCGATTTGTGCGAAGTGTATGGTCGTTCGTCGCCGGGGCGTCGTGCGAATTTTGTGTGAGAACCCCAGGCACAAGCAACGTCAGGGATAACACCGGGCAGGGTAGGTCTGTGCTCGTCTAGATAATAGGAAAGAGGAGAGATCATGGCACGCATCGCAGGCATCGATTTGCCAAGAGACAAGCGGACCGATATCGGCCTCACGTACATCTACGGAATTGGGCGAGCCGCCGCACGAGAAATTCTGCGGAAGGCTGGTGTGGATGGCTCGATTCGGATCAAGGATCTGAGTGAAGATAAGATCGTCAAGCTCAGAGAAATTATTGATCGCGATCACCGCGTCGAGGGGGACCTTCGGAAGGAAACGTCCCTGAACATCAAGCGATTGATCGACACCGGGACCTATCGAGGTCTGCGCCATCGAAAAGGGTTGCCGGTGCGTGGCCAGCGCACGAAGACCAATGCCAGAACGCGGAAGGGCCGACGTGCTGGTGTGACAAGCAAACCGAAACCGACAGCCAGATGATCGAGCGGATCGCTCGTGCTCTGAAGTGAAGGAGTGTCTATGAGTGTGAAGAAGGGCAAGAAGAAGGAACGCCGGATTGTTCAGGCCGGTGTGGCGCATGTCCAGGCATCCTTCAATAATACGATTGTCACCATTACTGACATGGGCGGCAATACGGTCGTCTGGGCCAGCTCAGGCAATCAGGGGTTTAAGGGCTCTCGCAAGAGTACCCCGTTTGCGGCACAACGTGCCGGCGAAGCGGCTGCCCGTAAAGCCATGGAGAGTGGCATGCGTCAAATTGATGTGTATGTGAACGGGCCTGGGGCTGGTCGTGAATCAGCCATTCGCTCGCTCCAGGCCGCTGGCCTGCGCATCAATCTGATTCGCGATGTCACGCCGATTCCCCATAACGGATGCCGTCCACCGAAGCGGAGACGGGTGTAGCCGCGGGGAGTATCAAGGTTCGAGTCTGCAGCAATGTTGGCGCCAGAATTCAGGCGTCCTGTAACCGGAGGTAATGCAGTGGCTAAGTATCGGGGTCCAGTTTGCCGTCTCTGTCGACGCGAAGGCGAGAAGCTCTTTTTGAAGGGCACTCGGTGCATGACTGAAAAGTGTGCCATTGAGCGACGGAGTTATCCTCCAGGTCAACATGGGCAGGGGCGCCCCAGGAATTCTGACTATAGCCTGCAATTGCGCGAGAAACAAAAATTGCGGAGAATCTATGGATTGCAAGAGTGCCAATTCCGCGGTCTGTTTGAAAAAGCGGAGCGGCAATCTGGTGTCACCGGCGATGCTCTGTTGCGGTTGTTGGAATGTCGGTTGGACAATGTGGTCTACCGTCTCGGGTTTGGAGCGTCTCGCAAGCAGGCTCGTCAGATTGTGAGTCACGGTCACTTGACCATGAACGGCAAGAAAATTAATGTTGCCGGAGCCACGGTCAAGACGGGGGATGTGATTCAGGTGCGTGAACGGAGCCGAAATTTGCTCTCCATCCAAACATCACTGGAAGGTGTCGATGGGCGCGGGATTCCTGATTGGTTGGAGCTTGATAAGGGCACGCTCAAGGGGGTCGTTCGCGCCTTGCCGACAAAGGAACAGATTACGCTGCCAGTCAACGAGCAGATGGTCGTCGAATTGTATTCTCGATAGCACATTGGGCCGGTAGGGAGCCGTCTACGTTTCTGCATCCTCCCTATTCGGTATGCTGGTCACTCGATGGTTGTGAAGGGGGAGTCATGATTAAAGCGATGAAAGACTTTCAGATCCCGATGCGGGTTGAAGTCGATAAGGATGCGAATTCCCCAGTGTTCGGTCGATTCACCACCGAGGCGTTTGAGCGGGGGTTCGGTACCACGATTGGAAATTCACTTCGCCGCGTGTTGTTGTCGTCGTTGACCGGAGCCGCCGTGACGACGGTGAAGATTGAGGGCGTACTGCACGAATTTTCGACAATCCCAGGTGTCACGGAAGATGTGACGTCCATTATCTTGAACATCAAGAGCCTGCGGCTGGCGCTGCACACCGATAAACCGAAGACGATTCGTTTGAGGAAGAAGGGACCAGGCGAAGCCAAGGGGTCCGATATTATCCACGATGCCGATGTGACCATTCTCACGCCGGATCTGCATATTGCAACGCTGGATAAGGATGCGACGCTGGATATTGAAATGACGGTGAAGCATGGTCGTGGGTATGTCCCGGCCGAGCGCAATAAGGAAGAAGGATTGCCGATCGGTGTCATCGCGATTGACTCCGTGTTCTCGCCCATTAAGCGTGTGAACTTCCATGTGGAAAACGCTCGAGTTGGTCGCATGACTGACTATGACAAGTTGACGATGGAGATCTGGACAGATGCGACCATCAGTCCACGCGATGCCTTGTCGACGGCGGCGAATATTTTGCGCGATCATCTCGATATCTTCATCAACCCGGAAGAGCGCGGTGAAGGCAAGCGCGAGGCGGGATATGATGAGTCGGAGCTTGAAGAGAATAAGAATCTCTCACGGAGCGTGAATGAACTCGAGCTCTCCGTTCGAGCGGCGAATTGCTTGAAGAATGCCAACATCAAGACCATTCGCGATCTGGTCCAGAAGACGGAAAACGAAATGCTCAAGACGAAGAATTTCGGCAAGAAGTCGCTGAATGAGATCAAGGAAATATTGTTGGAGATGGGTCTCACGCTGGGAGGACGGGTTGAAGCCGGATCCTCCAGCAACGGGAGTTCGCAGTCAGAGTAATTTTCAGCGAAGGGGAATGCCGTGCGACACAGAAAAAAAGGCCGTCAACTTGGTCGGCAGACGAAGCATCGATGGGCCCTGTTCCGGAGCCTCGTGACCTCGCTCTTGGAGCATGAGCGTATTGAGACGACCGAGGCGAAGGCAAAAGAGATTCGCGGGTTTACCGATCGGATGATTACGTTGGGGAAGGAAGGAACCTTGCCGGCTCGCCGCAGGGCCCTCGCCTTTATCCGGAGCAAAGATGTGGTCTCAAAACTGTTCAGCGATGTCGCCGGACGATTCAAAGATCGGCAGGGTGGCTACACCCGTATGGTGAAGACTCGCCGCCGCATCGGCGATGGCGCTGAAATGGTGGCGATCGAGTTGGTGACGATGGTGGAGAAGGCTTCTTCCAAGGCGGCCACTGTTCCTGCGACGACCACTCCTGTCGCTTCTCCAGAAGCCTCCGCCTAGTGCTAGACTTGTTTGTGTGTTGAGTAGAAAGAGCTCCTCGCGTGTCATGCGTGAGGAGTTCTTTCTGTTTCTGGCCAGCTGCAGGCGTTTACTTGCCTGATCCTCGGTGCTACTATCGTGCCAGAATTTCAACTAGTTTATCTGGTAGCCAGTGTGATGCATGTGGGACGTATTAGCCAGGCGAAGCCTCCTTACTTTGAGTGGAGCACTGGCGGCATTCCTGATTTATCTGTTGTTTGTGAACGCAGATTCCGCTCCCACAAATCAGCCTGCTGCACCAGGTGCCATTGAAAGCGCAGACGCGAAGATCTCTGATTTTACCTTCACGCAGACCAAGGGCGATGTGGTGCAGTGGCGGGTACAGGCCAAGCAGGCACGCTTATTCGAGCAGGAGAAGCGCGCAGTCCTGAGCGATGTTGAAGTGACGCTCTATGGACAAGCCGGGAAAGAGGTGACTGTTCTGGGAGACGAGGGCGCGCTCGATACAGCCACGAAAAACTTTGTGTTGGCGAATCGAACGGATCCGCTGATAATCGCGACGGGAAGTGGATATACGATCTATACCAATCACCTGGCATGGACCGATGCCACAAAGATCATTCAGACCGGTGATCCCGTCCGTATTGTCGGCAATGGATTGGAAATTACCGGCAGAGGATTGTTGGGACGGACGGAGTCTGAAGAGTTTGAGGTACTTGATGATGTTCATGTGGATCTCGTTTCTGGTTCTTAGTATCTTCGCCCCAGTCACAGCCGAGTCTGTCGCGCCAGCGGGCGCCGCTGTTTCTAAAGGTTCAGGCCCAGCCCAGGCTCCGACAACCATTACTGCAAAAAAAATGACGGTGCGTAATCAGGATAGTCAGGCCGTCTTTGAAGGGTCAGTCATTCTGACTCAAGGGACATTGATGGTCTATTCGGACAAAATGGTGGTGTCGTTTTCCCCCCAGTCTGCGGATGCCAAGAAAGGGGAGCCCGGAGAAATCAAGAAGACTGATCCCTCTTCTACAGCCAAGCCAATGGGCAAGGGTGCCGATGTGATGCCAGGATCCTCAGGTCGATCCGTCAAGCAGATTGAGGCGACTGGCCATGTGCGCATCGAAAAAGAAACCGGAAATGCGACGTCTAACAAGGCGGTGTTCGATAATAGTCGTCGGGTTGTGACCTTGACAGGAGATCCGGTGGCTTGGGAGAAGGGGACGCGAGTCAGTGGTGAGAAGATCATGATTTACCTGGATGAAGATCGAAGTGTCGTTGAAGGGGGATCTCACCTCCTGATCGACGGCGAACGTGGTGGAATGAAATGACTCAGGGAACCGAATCGGAATTAGTCGGGACTTCGGACTCTGTGACAGGCCCACACACATCGTGCTTGCGCGCTCGAGGGTTGGAGAAGAGTTTTCGCGGTCGAAAAGTCGTGAAGGGCGTGGCAATCGAAGTGCGTGCAGGCGAAGTGGTCGGGCTGCTTGGCCCGAATGGTGCCGGGAAAACCACGATCTTCGATATGGTGGTGGGTCTCTGCCAGCCGGACGAGGGGGAGATTACGTTTAACGGTGAGTCCATCACGGATTTGCCAATGTATCAACGGGCCAGGCGGGGGATCGGGTATCTCCCGCAGGAATCGTCGGTCTTTCGCCGCCTTTCTGTAGAGAAGAATGTCTTGGCGATTTTGGAAATCCTAGGCTATCCTCGTGGTGAGCGGATGGCGCGGGTTGATGAGTTGCTCAAGGACCTTGATCTCCTGCATATTCGTGGCAGTATGGCGTACGCACTGTCAGGAGGAGAACGTCGTCGATTAGAAATCACCAGGGCCTTAGCGACGAGCCCATCCTTCATGCTCTTGGATGAACCGTTTGCCGGAATTGATCCGATCGCGGTGGCCGACATTCAGCAGATTATCCTTCGCCTGAAGGACAAGGGGATTGGGATTCTCATCACCGACCATAATGTTCAAGAGACGTTATCGATTACCGATCGTGCGTACATTATCAATGAAGGATTGATCCTGGAATCCGGTTCTCCGGAGGCCATTGTCAAGAGTGAAACCGCTCGGGCCGTGTATCTCGGGGAGCGATTCAAGCTGTAGAGGGTTTGCTAACCAGTTATGAAACTTCGTCTCGACTTGAGGCTTAGCCAGAAGCTGATCATGACGCCGCAGTTGCAGCAGGCGATTAAGCTGTTGCAGCTCTCTCGGCTTGAATTGCAGCAAAGTTTGACCCAGCACCTGCTCGAAAATCCGCTTCTCGACGAAGTGCAGGCTGAAGTTGAAGAGGCTGAAGCGGCGGCTGCGGAAGGAAAAACGGAAGACCCCGCCACAACGGCTACACAAGATAACGCGGAAGAGGCTGGAACGCCGGAGGAGCGAGGCTCCCCAGAAGAGTTTTCAGCCTCTGGATGGGAAGAATACTTTGGCTCGGATCGTCGAGCCGGGGATTCGGAATATCCCTCCTCTTCTCAAGATGAGTTTCCCTCCTACGAGCAGACGGTGGCCAAAGCTACGTCGCTGGAAGAGCATTTGCTTTGGCAGCTCTCCCTCTCGGGTCTTTCAGAGCGGGAGAAGGCCATTGGACGTCTGCTCATCGGAAATTTGGATGATGATGGCTATTTGAGAATTACTCTGGCTGAAGTCGTCAATGGGAGCGAGTTTGCGGAGGCAGAGGCTGAGTCGGTCCTCAAGGATATTCAGACCTTTGATCCAACTGGTGTCGGGGCGCGTGACCTGCCGGAGTGTCTCCTGCTCCAACTCGGCCATCTGGGCAAGAACCCTATGGGGTCACTCGGTGCAAGGCCGGGTGCGCTCAAGGGGGCCGTTGTCGAAGGTATTATCCTGCATCATCTCAAGGATCTTGAAAAGAAGCAGTATGCCAAGATCGCCAAAGCCTTGAATGTCACCGTTGAGGAAGTCTTCGAAGCGACGAAGTTGATCGGAGATCTCGAGCCCAAGCCCGGGCGTCCTTTCACGAACACTCAGAATTACGTGATTGTGCCGGATGTCTTTGTCGTGAAGAACGAGGGGGAATGGGTGGTTTTGCTGAATGATGATGGCCTGCCTCGTATGCGGATCAGTCCGTACTACAAGCAACTGATAACGGCTGGAGACGGGGGGACGGCTGAAACCAAGTCTTACCTTGATGAAAAACTCAGAGCCGCCCAATGGGTGATTCGGAGTATCGATCAACGGAATAAGACGATCGTCAAAGTCGTGACGAGTATTGTGAAGTTTCAGGAGCAGTTTTTTGAGCAAGGGATTGAACATCTGAAACCCTTGGTCCTCAAGCAGGTGGCGGAGGATATCGGGATGCACGAATCGACGATCAGTCGCGTCACCGCCAACAAGTATATGTATTGTCCGCAAGGGATGCTTGAATTGAAGTTCTTCTTCAACGCGGGACTTCAGCGGGCGGATCAACCGTCTGACATGATGTCGTCCGTGTCGGTCCGAGAAATGATCCGGAAAATGATTGCCGAAGAGGATACGCAGCGTCCACTGAAAGATGAGGAAATCGCGGCGCGCCTCAAGGTACAGCAGGTTCTGATCGCGCGTCGCACGGTGGCGAAGTATCGCGCCGAGGACAACATCCCTTCTGCTAGCCAGAGGAAACGCCATTTTTAGTCTGCACCCGCTGAGTCTGGTGCAGAGATGGTTCACGTAAGGAGACACTTCGCATGAAGCTACGAATCACTGGTCGCCACATGGACGTGACGTCCGCACTTCGTCGGTATCTTGAGACACGATTCGATCGGCTTGATCGGTACGAATTGAAAGTGGGGATTGTTCAGGTTGTCTTGAGTGTTGAGAAACTTCAGCATAAGGCGGAAGCAGTCTGTGTGGTTCACGGGAAGCGTGTGCAAGCGAAAACCTCGACGCGAGAAATGTATGCGACGATTGATGCATTGGTGGACCGCATTGATGGACAGCTCAGAAAACTGAAAGAGCGATTAGTCAGTCATAAGCCTGCAAAGGCCACCCGAGGCCGGTCGGTGCGCGCGTTGGCTACTGAGTGGCAAGAGGGGCCAGCCTTCAAGGTGGAGCGTAGAGCGGTTCCGGTTCTGTCCCTCGCGGAGGCGCACGACCGATTCGGCGGCCAGAGTGAAGCCTTTCTGTTGTTTGTAAATGTTGAGACCGGGAATCTTCATGTGCTTCAACGGGGTGTCGGCGGGCGGGTATTGGTCATTGAGCCCTTTGCGGAAGGTCGGCGAGGGCATTCTTTTCCGGGGGTAGGAGAATGATGGCCCGGCTTGAAGGCGATAGGATCTAGTTCCGATGTCGGCGAAGGGCTATTGGGCAACTTCATTTCTGTGATTGTTAGATTCTCTTCCCTGGCAGAACTGGTTCTCCCCATTAAAGCCGTATGGCACAGCTAAATCTCATCATCGTCAGTGGCCTCTCCGGATCCGGCAAGTCGCACGCGCTGAAGGCGTTCGAGGATGCCGGCTATTTCTGCATCGATAACCTCCCGCCTGCGTTAATCCCGACGTTCGTGGAATTGTGCAATCAGCAAGGTGGAGAGATATCGAACGTCGCGCTGGGTGTCGATGTCCGTGAGCGAGTCTTCTTTGCTGACTTGGTCGGGACGCTTGAGCGGGTGAGGGCTCTCGGGTATGCGATTCGTTTGCTCTTTTTAGAAGCCCGGGATGAAGTCCTTGTTAGGCGATTTTCCGAGTCGCGTCGCCCGCATCCGCTATTGCCACATTTGCCGGTTTTGGAGGGAGTTCGGTTTGAGAAGGAACGGGTTGCGGAGTTGCGCCGCCATGCCGATCGGATTATCGATACATCTGATCTGACAGTGCATGAACTCCGGGACGTATTGACGAAGGAGTTCTCCCGTGGTCCTGCCACTCGGCGCTTGACGGTGACCTTGCTGACTTTTGGGTATAAATTTGGCGTTCCCTACGATATCGATTTGCTGTTTGACGTTCGGTTTTTGAAGAATCCGTTTTTTGTTCCTGACCTCAAGCCTCTTCCCGGGGATGATCCTCGGGTTCGCGCCTTTGTGTTGTCCGATCCCGATGCCATTGATCTCCTGGCGCAGCTGGAGAGCATGTTGAAGTTCTTGATTCCTCTCTACGAGCGTGAACAGCGTAGTTACCTCACCATTGCAATTGGATGCACCGGCGGGCGCCATCGATCGGTCGCGATTGCAGGTCGGCTTCGGGAGAGCCTTGGCGCAATCGGTCACGAAGTGATCCTCAAACATCGAGATCTGCAGAAGTCCTAAGCAAGATTCTGAAGCGCTGTGGTCCGAGCTGTTTCTTGTCAGTTCGGTTGTGTTGCTTGACAGGTCGAGCATATTGACTATACTTACCTTGTACCTGCAGAACCTAGCTTCCCTCAGGCACATTTCACGTGAAGAAACGAAACACGATTTGCAAGACGGTAGGGTATAAGACGAATCAGGTGTGTGACTTGTTCGATATATCCAAAGCCACTTTGTTTCGATGGGAGCGCGAAGGGTTAATCTCTGGCCCGCCGAGAGACTGGCGAAACTGGCGGCTGTACACACGGGAGAATGTAGCCGAAATTCAGAAAATGATTCGCGCTCGAAAGCTTGTCATGTAGAGTAGCGGGTGAGGGATATGCTAAGCACATTTAAAAACATGTTTGAAACCGACATTGTCTCCTTACTGACTCCCAA
>CAYHNM010000003.1:0-18094 GCA_964357985.1 uncultured Nitrospira sp.
GTGGCGGATATGTCGCTCCAACTGCGCGCGGTCGACGACCACCTGCGAGAACAGCACTGCGGCATCCACCTCCGCATCGCCCGACTCCAATGTCACATCGGCGATCAGCGGCTTGATGGCCGGGCTGTAGAGCGGCCGCTCCATCGGCAACTCGATATCGGCGGCGGTATCCGCAATGCTCATCACCTCACCGTTAGGCGGCACGTCCCGCAGTGCCAGTGCCTTGGCCTCGATGCTATGCAGGATGTCCATGATGCGGCGGTTCTCCAGCCAGGCCTGATCGTCCAGAAAGCGCCGCAACTGCTGCGAGAGTTGGGCCACGGTGCGCTGGGTGTGTTCGCCGGCCTCCAGCCAGTCGTAATGCACGCGTCGGGTGCGCGCGTCGGGCTTGAGTTCGGCCACCGGCGGCAAGGTCAGTACCCGCTCGATCAAGGTCGTCAGCTCCTCCTGGCGGCTGCTCGACATCAGGAAGTCCCAGAAGGCGCGAAAGCTGCGCCCCTGGTCGGAGTCCGCAATTGCGTCGCGCTCGCCCATGATGTCTTCCAGCAACGCGCCCTTGGCACCCTCCCATAGCGCAATGCGCTCGCGCACCCGCCTATCCAGCCCGCGAAAGTTGTACTCCACCTCGCGGAAGTCGGTGAGCAACTCGCGCGCCAGCCCCATGAACTGCTGGAAGCGGTCTTTCAGCGCGGTATCGTCGAGCAGCGGAATGTCCCCCGCCAGGACGCGTGCGATCTCGGCGTCGATCTCATCGCGGCGCTTGTGCAGTTCGGTAATGCGCGCCTGCGGGTCAGTCTCGCTGCCCTCGCTCATCTGCTTTAACAACTCGAACAAGGTGAGCAGGCGCGATTCCGTGCCCACGAAGGCGCGCTCGATCAAGGTCCCCAGCCAGGCTATCGCCTTCTCCGTGGCCGGAGTCAGGTCGAAGTGCGGCTCATCCGAACCCTGAGGGTAAAACTTACGCAGCCAGCCCTTGTCGTGAGCCGCCCAGTCGTTGAGGTAATCGAGAGCAGACTTGGGAAAATTCTCCGCGCCCATCCGCTCGCGCAGAGCGAATAGCTCGTCCTCCAGAGCCTCCGCCAGGTCAGCCTGCGCCATCCCCCGCACATTGGGCGCGATGAACACGCGCTGCAGAAAGTTCGCCACCAGCGGCGCGTGTGGCGAGTTCAGCAACCTCCAGGCTGGATGGCTCTGGCGCAACCGGTCGAGAATGACATAGTCGAGGCTCATCCGGCAGCACCCCGCTTACAGGTAGAGTGTGCATCGCTGCCTATTTCCTTACAGACGCGTCGGCGATGGTGCATTGGAGGGTTTCAACCCTGGCTACAAATCTCTTCTCTTAGACCACAATGGCAATGGGGGGTCAGCATGATTATTGATTTATTATCTCCTGATAAATTCGATGGTAATGACAAGGAATGAGAGTCGGGTCTTGCATTCATACATTCATCAAAGGTCGTGGACTTCCCTGACTGTTCTATCCAAGACAACTCAAGAAAGACTGGGTTCCCACTTAGCTATTTGCCGCCGCAGAATACCCCTTTCCTCCCCATAAATCACTCCCGCTTCTGAGAGTGGGGAAGTTCTGAGTGCTGAGCTAGGGGGAAGTGCTGGGTGCTGGGGGATCGCAGTTTGGGGGTGGAGGGCCTGAGCAACTTATTGAAGCTGTCGTCTCAAGAGGGCATGACACCAGGTTGAGGTGGACCCGAAATAACAAATACTCAACCTTTTGGCGGCATAGCCAATCGGGAGTTCACCCGGGAATCTATCCATGGTCCACTTCTCTCCGGAGGTAGGCCGTGGAGAAACTGAGGCGGCGGTGTCACGCGGCATTCAGGATGGCTTTACGGAGCGATGCTGGGACGGAGATCGGCAGGAAGAGGCTCTTGGGATAGAGATAGTCCTCACCGGATTCATCAATCACGCGAACCTGACCATGCTTGAAGGCGGTGGCATCGGGAAGCGCCACGTAGATCTTTCGCTTTTCAAGAGAAACGAGGTACCCCTCGTCCTCTACACAGATCAGGGTAAGAACTCAGGGGTCCGACCCCTTAACGGGCTGCGGAAAACTCGGGGCATGAGAAAATGGCTAAAATGCTCTGTGTGGCACGATGGCCTGAACAACCACAGGATGCTCAAAAAGGCAGTCCCCTTAATCCGTCGTTCGGATCTCGTATCTCGTCGTTCTCACAGGAAGGATTTCCTGGCCTGCGAGATACGCTTCACGGGGGACGCTTCACGGTCTTTGGCGTCGGCGGACTTTTTCAGCATCCTGTTACATTCGTCTCGCGACGGGCACAACACGTTTAGTGGTGAAGAAGGGGCAATTCGTCAAGCCGACACTCGTTCCCACTCCCTGGCTCGGGCGGCGAAGGCGTCTTTGTACTCTGGCCAATCGTGCAGCGTCGCAGGATCGAAATCAGCGCCGTTCGGCCATACCAGCGTTTTGACCTCCGCATCGATCGCCACCTGGTTGAACAGCTGAAGATCGAGCAGTGGACCGTAGAGTTCTCCGGCGAGCACTGGCTTCAGGTTGATAATTTGCTCCGTGGCGTCGGTAAACTGCACGCGCAACGTGTACGGTTCGACAACCTCTACGGCTCGGACCTGATAAATAAGATGACTCATAATTATCCTACGCCAACGGTGCAATGGGCCATGGTTTATGACCTGTCTGCAAGCGATCCCAATCGGCCATCAGTTCGGCTTGGTGCAATTCAGCCCAGGCCTCGACTAACCGCTGCTGGCGTTTCGGTAACGCCCCCGCCAGCATTTCCACCGGTTCGATCCCATACACTGCCGTATGCTCCTGGTAATAGACATGGAAGTGTGGCGCATGATGCGACGCCTGAACTTCGACAAACATTCGGATGATGATCCCGAAGAATCGACACAGTTCAGGCATGAAGGCATTCTACTCGCTTGCCTAAAAGGCCGCAATCATAGCCCCCGGAACAGGCACGCAGGAACAGATAGCGGAGTATACGGGAAAAAGGTTTCGGCGGCATCTAAAACGAGGAGGGACAACGGCAAGATAACGAAGTCTTATCTGCCAATAAACTTATCGGTCACAAGTTCCACAATTTTCTCTGCCGCTTCTTTTGCCGGAACCTTTGTCGTATCGATGGTGAGATCGGGATGGAGGGGCGCTTCATAGTGCGATTGGAGTCCAGGAACAGTGAGCGATTCGCCCAACTGGCCCTTTCGATAGGCTCCTTTTTTATCTCGCTCCATACAAGTCGCGAGGGGACATTCCATGGACACCTCGATGAACCGGGGGATCACGGACCTCGCAAAGTCCCGATAGACCCTCCGGTTCGCCGTGGCATCGAAGACCACGGTCACCCCATGGGCCGCGCGTTCTACTGCTTCATGGTGGCAAGCGAGTCACCGTGCCGCACGCATTCATCAAGAAGACTCAACAGACGCCGGATCGAGAGCTGAGGGTGGCGCGCAAACGCCTAAAGAAGTTACAGCATGGCTAAATTAAAATACATGCCTGTTCCCCATCATCAAAGGGCGTTCCTTGCTAAGGCTCGCGCGCGAAAGGGCTTCAGCGGAGCCTACAACGCCCTGGCGCTGGAGTATCAGGTTGCAGGTCAATGCTCAGGGCTCGCTCTCGCGCCGGTCTCACTCAGGACGCAGTCGCAGAGCGCATGGGCACAACTAAAAGCGCAATCTCTCGTCTCGAATCAGCGAGTAAGCACGCGCCATCGCTGGCAACACTCAAGCGCTATGCACACGCTGTAGGGTGCGAGCTTCAGGTCAAGCTGGTACGAACAAAGGTAGCGTGATCCCCAACCCTCGCCACGCGGGTTCGATGAAGCCGAAGTTCACACAGGTAATCTCCTGCGCCACACCGACGTTGGTATAGTTCGTCGCATTGGCGCTGGCTGCCTCTGGCTCTCTGGTTCGTGCCGCTCGCGCCGTCGATACTGAAGTGGCGGCACGCTCGAAGGTGTGTTCTCATTCCCATCCATCCAGCCGGATTGACCAAGTCGATCTCCCAGGACTCCTTGCGATCTAGTCACAGCGGATGGTTTCTTGACGGAGCCACAAGCTCTTGAAAGACCAGGGAGTCTCCTTGCAATGGGCGATTCGAATCCTGTATCATCCCTTGCTTACTCGCACTCGATCTGCCTCTGGACAGTCGTCCAACTCATGAGGCACGGGTGGAGGGGGTTCGTGCATGTCTGGTGACCTTTCCGGATATCGGAAGGAGATTGATCGTATCGACGATGAGATTCTCCGTCTGCTCAATGAGCGGTCGAAGAGCGTCATCGAGATCGGTCATATCAAGAAAGCCCAGGATGCGGACGCCAATCTGCATACCCCGGCTCGCGAAGCCGCTATTATTGAGCGATTAGTCGGTCAAAATACCGGTCCTTTTCCCTCAGAAGCCATCCGTCCCGTGTACCGGGAAATCATGTCGGCATCTCTTTCGCTGGAGGGTCCGCAGAAGGTGGCCTATCTGGGCCCCCGCGCGACATTCACGCACATGGCCTGTATGCAGAAATTCGGATCGTCGGCCCAATACATTCCGGTCCACAGTATCAAGGAAGTGTTCAACGAAGTGGAACGGGGCCGCGCGAATTTCGGTGTCGTGCCGATCGAGAATACGACCGAAGGCGTCGTGAATCACACGCTCGATATGTTCATCGATTCGAATCTCCTGATCTACGGAGAGGTGCTCCAAGAGGTCTCGCACCATCTGATGTCGAAGTCCGGGGTCGTGGAAGAGGTCAAGAAGATCTGTTCGCATCCGCAGGCCATCGCGCAATGCCGCAACTGGATCGAAACCCATATGCCGCATGTGCTGGTGTCGGAAGTCGCTAGCACGGCCCGCGCCGCGGAAATGTGCCAGGAAGATGTGACCATTGCCGCCATCGCGTCTGAGCTGGCTGCCCAGCTCTACGGGCTCAAAGTGATGAAGGCGCGGATCGAAGACAATCTGAACAATTTCACCCGTTTCCTTGTCCTGTCGCAGAAACCGCCGCAGCGCACCGTGAAAGACAAGACCTCGTTGATGCTGTCGATTAAGGACAAAGTCGGCGCGCTGTACGATCTCCTCAGACCGTTTGCGTCAAACGGCATCAGCATGACGAAGATCGAGTCGCGGCCGTCACGGCGGAAGGCGTGGGAGTATATTTTCTTTGTCGATGTGGAAGGCCACATGGAAGAAGAGCGCGTGAATCGGGCCATCGAAGAGATTAAGGGCCGTTGTCTCTTTATGAAGATCCTGGGTTCGTATCCGGCCCACAATTAGATTTATGGCACTGCGTATTCATCCAGACATTGCCTCACTCAGCCCCTATGTCCCGGGGAAGCCGATTGAGGAATTGCAGCGTGAGCTGGGCCTGGCTCGCGTGATCAAGCTCGCCTCGAATGAGAATCCGCTGGGACCATCGCCGAAAGCGCTGGCCGCGCTCGTCGGGGGGCATGACAGTCTGCATCGCTATCCGGATGGCGGCGCGTATCGATTGCGTCAGGCGTTGGCCGATCGATGGAAGGTCAGCCTCGATCACATTATTCTCGGCAATGGCTCGGACGAAGTCCTCGGCCTGCTGGCACGGACATTTCTGGCGCCGGGCGATGAAGCAGTGATGGCCGATCAGACCTTCGTCATCTACAAGATGGAAGTCACGGCGGCTCACGGGAAAGCGGTGATCGTTCCGTTGATCAATTGGACGCACGATCTCGACGGTATGGCCAAAGCCATTACGCCCAAGACCAGGCTCGTCTTTCTCTGCAACCCCAATAATCCCACCGGGACCATGGTTGCAGCCGATGCCGTCGCCCGGTTCATGGCGCAGGTTCCTGAAAATGTGATCGTGGTCTTTGATGAAGCCTATCTCGAATATGTGCGCGATCCGCATTTTCCGGACAGCCTGCAGTATGTGACGCAGGGGCGGAACGCGATTGTGCTGAGAACGTTCTCGAAAATTTACGGTCTGGCCGGGTTGCGGATCGGTTACGGGATTACGACCCCGGAGATCACGAACTGTCTGAACCGCGTGCGGCCGCCGTTCAATGCCAACACGCTGGCGCAGCGTGCGGCTCTGGCCGCGCTGGGTGACGACGAACATGTGGCGAAGAGTCGAGCCGTGAACGCGGCGGGCATGCAGCAACTCGAAAGCGGTTTACGAGCGCTGGGATTTGCCGCGATTCCCAGTCAGGCTAATTTTGTGTATTTCGACGTCAAGCGCGATGGTCGGGCCCTGTTCGATGCCTTGCTGCGCGAGGGCGTGATTGTGCGGCATATTGAAGGCACGATGCTGCGCGTGACGATCGGGCAGCCGGACGAGAATGACGCGTTCCTGGCCTCGTTGAAGAAGGTCTTGCAGTCGAAGTGAAGCAATAGAGAGGGCATCATGATCATCGTCTTGAGACCTGACGCATCCGAACGCGAAGTCGATCATATTATCGATCGGCTGCGCGAGTTGGGATTGAAGTCGCAAATTTCCACCGGTCAGGAGCGCACCATCATCGGGGTGATCGGCGACGATCGAATTTTGCACAATCAGCCTCTGACCGCGCTGCCCGGGGTGGAAAGCGTCTTGCCGATTCTCGCTCCCTGGAAACTGGTGAGCCGGGAATTCAAAAAGGAACCAACCATCATTGATGTGGGCGGGGTGAAGATCGGCGGGAAGAAGCTCGTTATCATGGCGGGACCCTGTGCGGTGGAGCGCCTTGAACTCACGGTAGGAATAGCCCATGAAGTGAAAGCTGCCGGGGCTTCGATTCTCCGGGGCGGGGCCTACAAGCCCAGAACCTCTCCCTATTCTTTCCAGGGGTTGGGTCGTGAAGGATTGGATTACCTGCTTGAGGCCAAGAGGCAAACGGGCCTGCCTGTTGTCAGCGAGATTTTGGACACGAGAGACATTGAGCTGTTTCTGGAGAAGGCCGATATCATTCAGATCGGCGCCCGCAATATGCAGAATTTCGAACTTTTGAAGGAGGTCGGGGCCTACGACAAACCGGTGCTGTTGAAGCGCGGATTGTCGGCGACCATCAAGGAGTTTCTCCTGTCTGCGGAGTACATCATGTCGCGCGGCAATCGCAACGTCATGCTCTGCGAGCGGGGTATCCGGACGTTTGAAACCCAGTATCGCAATACCTTGGATCTGGCGGCGATTCCGACGCTGAAAGAACTGTCGCATCTTCCCGTCATCGTCGATCCCAGCCATGCGACGGGAAAATGGCAGCTGGTGGCGCCCATGTCCAAAGCGGCGATTGCGGCGGGCGCCGACGGGTTGTTGATCGAAGTTCATTCCAATCCGGAATGTGCCTTGTGTGACGGAGAGGAATCGATCAAGCCGTCAAAGTTCAAAGAGCTGATGCACGATCTTGGGAATATTGGGCGAGCGGTCGGGCGAGAAATATAACAGGCTGTTGGAAAAGTCCGCCAGCGGCGTTCCCTGCCTTCGCCGAAGCGCTTCGCGCAGGCAGGTCGCGACGCTCAGAGGCTCAACGTACGGCCTGGGTAAACGCCTGTTTTTGCAGGTGATGGGCGGGTGGGTGCTAATCATCTACGCTTCGCCTCTTCGCTTGCTGCGGCCTTGCTGGACGGCCATTTTAAACAGCCTGTGATTGCCCGGAATACCAAGGTTTTTCGCGGAGAGAATCGAGCAAGGTAGGTATGGCAGTTCATTTCAAACAGGTCGCGATTATCGGGGTGGGGCTGATCGGCGGGTCGCTCGGGATGATCCTGCGCCGCAAGGGGCTGGCTGATCAGGTGGTCGGCATAGGCCGGCGGGTGGAGAATCTGAAGATCGCTGTCGAGCTGGGTGCGATCGATCGCTATGTTGCGGACCCAAAAGAAGGCGTGCGTGGTGCGGACCTCGTGATTTTGGCCACACCGGTCGATACCTATGACCGACACCTGAAGGACTGGGCCTCCTGCCTCTCTCCCGGGGCCATTGTGAGTGATGTCGGGAGTGTGAAGGGCCTGTTGGTGGAACAGTCCGAAGCCAGTATGCCGGCCGGTGTCCATTTCGTCGGCGCGCATCCGATTGCGGGAAAAGAAAAGACCGGCGTGGCAGCGGGAACCGATCAGTTGTTTCAGGGCGCACGTTGTATCGTGACGCCTACGCCCAAGACCAATGCGCAAGCCTTGGAGCGGGTACGGGCATTGTGGCAGGAGACGGGCTCGATCGTGCTGACGATGGATCCGCATGTGCACGATCAGATTCTGGGGGCCGTGAGTCATTTGCCGCATGTTGCGGCCTTCGCTCTGATCACGGCGTTGGCGAATCTCCGTGATCGGGAAATTACCTTGCTCGACTTGGCGGCTCATTCCGGAGGCGGGTTGCGGGATACGACCAGGATTGCAGCCAGTTCCCCTGAGATGTGGCGGGATATTTTCCTCTGGAATCGCGAGAACGTGGTGCACTTCATCGATGCTTATCAGGAATCGCTCCAGGAATTCCGGCGCCTGGTCCATACGGGCGACGGAGCCGGGATCGAGAAGGCGCTTGAGCGCGCCAAATCCGAGCGCGAAAAATTGAACGTTCGTCCTTCTGTGACGGTGTAACTGAACCATGGCTTCATTGACGATCACCCCAGGCCGCGCGCTCACCGGAATCCTTACGGTGCCCGGCGATAAGTCCGTGACGCATCGCGCGATCATCCTGACCTCACTAGCCGAGGGCGAAAGCCGATTATCCAGCTATTGCCGCGGGGAAGACTGTTTGAACACGATGCGCGCGTTTCAGGCCCTGGGCATTCACATTGATGAACAGCCGGACGTGCTTCGCGTGCATGGCAAAGGGATGTGGGGCCTGCGGGAAGCCGATGCGCCGATCGATTGCGGCAATTCCGGGACCGGGACCCGTTTATTGACCGGGCTGCTGGCTGGACAGGATTTCTTCACGATTTTGACCGGAGACGAGTCGATTCGTCGGAGGCCGATGGGGCGTGTGGTGAAACCCCTGCGGGAGATGGGTGCGGTGATCGCCGGGCGTAAAGGCGGCGAGCTGGCTCCGCTGGCCATCACCGGCACGCGGCTGCACGGGATTGATTACACATCGCCGGTGGCCAGTGCTCAGATCAAGTCGTCGCTCCTGTTCGCAGGGCTCTTCGCCGAAGGCGCCATGCGGTTTCGCGAGCCGCGCTTGTCACGCGATCATACGGAGCGGATGTTCCAGTCGTTCGGGATTCCGTTGCGGCAGGATGCTGGGACCTTGGTGCTGCAAGGGCGTCCATCGTCCGGTTGGACCGGACGTGCGATCGTGATTCCAGGGGATTTTTCGGCGGCGGCATTCTTTCTGGTCGGAGCGAGCATTATTCCAGGCTCTGACGTGACGATTCAGAATGTTGGGATCAATCCGACCAGGACCGGACTGATTGATGTATTGACGGCCATGGGGGCTAGGATCGATGTGCTCAATCGGCGCGATCAAGCCGGTGAACCGGTGGCGGATCTTCGTGTCCGGTCGGCTGCGCTGAAGGGCGTGGCGGTTGGTCCTGAACTGATCCCGCAGACGATCGACGAATTCCCGATCCTCTGTGTGGCGGCGGCAGTTGCGGAAGGTGACACGACGATCTCCGGGGCCGAAGAGCTCCGTGTGAAGGAAAGCGACCGCATTGCCACGATGAGTGCCGAGCTGAAAGCCATGGGAGCTCAGATCACAGAACAGCCTGACGGCATGGTGATTCGAGGGCTGGGGCAGGCGGGTAAGAATGGCTGTTTGAGCGGGACTCTCCAGGGCAAGAGCCATGGCGACCATCGCGTGGCGATGTCGCTGGCCATCGGCGGGTTAACGGCGAACACCCCCACAGCCGTGGCGGATACCGGCTGCGTGGATACCTCGTTCCCGAATTTCGAGCGCACCCTGGCGGGCTTGTTGACGGCATAGGCCAGGGGGCTATAATACGGCTCTTTTGGCTTGAGGAGGCAGGTAGCGGCAGTGATCATTGCGATTGACGGACCAGCTGGCGTGGGGAAAAGTACGGTTGCTCGACAGCTGGCGTCGAGGTTGGGCTTTCTCTATCTTGATACGGGAGCGCTCTATCGGGCGGTGGCCTGGAAGACGCTGCGGAGCGAGATTGATCCGGCTGATCGGGAACAGGTCACGGCGCTGCTTCCATCCCTGTCGATTCAGATGTTGTTTCAAAACGGTGCGATGCTGGTATTGGTCAACGAGGTGGATGTCACGAATGAACTGCGTACGCCCGACGTGACGGCAGCGGCTTCTGTCGTTTCGGCGATTCCCGCTGTCCGCGAATGGCTCTTGCCGGTGCAACGCCAAATCGGGCAGCGCGGCTCGGTTGTGGCTGAAGGTCGTGACATTGGAACCAAGGTGTTTCCCTCGGCGCCGGTAAAATTCTTTCTTGAGGCAGACGCGACCGTGCGGGCCGAGCGTCGCCATCGCGAATTGGTGGCTGCCGGACATAACGCCCCGATGGAGAAGACCTATCAGGATCTGTCCGGTCGCGACGAACGGGATCGAACTCGCGCCGTCGCGCCGCTCGTGCCTGCCGCCGATGCGCGATTGATCGATACCTCGTCGTTGCGTATTGAAGATGTGGTGGAGCAGATGCTGGCGGCGGTTGCGGCGGTCTCGTGAGCGGATTGGTCTATGGGATCCTCTGGGTCCTGGTGCGAGCCTCCGCAGCGATCTTGTTTCGGTACAAAGTGGAAGGGGCGTTGCCGCGGACCGGCGGAGTGCTCATTGCGGCCAATCACGCCAGCTATGTCGATATTCCGCTTCTGGGTTGCGGGATGAAGCGGCGGGCCTGGTATCTCGGGCGCAATGACTTGTTTCCTGTGCCGGTGCTTAACGGGATTTTGCAGCGGCTTGGCTGGATCCCTCTTCGTCCCGGTCGATTGGATCGAGAGGCCTTCGGGAAAGCGATCAGTCTGATTCAGGCCGGCAAGGTCGTGGTGATCTTTCCGGAAGGCGGACGCAGCCACGATGGCCATTTGCGGCAGCCGAAATCGGGCATCGGGGTGATCGTCTCGCAGACCGGTTGTCCGGTGGTGCCGGCCTATCTGAAAGGGACCTTCGACGTCTTGCCGACCGGTGCCAGATGGCCGAGGTTTCGGCAAGTGACGGTGAAACTGGGAGATCCGCTGACCTTCGAGAGCGGGCATCCCAAAGAACACGATAAGGCAGATGCCAAACGTTTTTACCAACTGGTCAGCCGCACGGTGATTACGCATATCGCCGCCCTCGGAAACGTTCCCCCTCCCATGGTGGGACATGAAGGCGAGCGAGTGATACCTGGGCAGCCGACCACCGGAGCTCGCAACGCTGAGTGAGCCCGGTTTTTTCACCATCAGCACCCGGCCCATGCCGGAGGATGAGGATCTGTCCATGAGTACCGCATCAACAGGGAATGAACCGAAGTTAGACCGCGCCGCGCTGGCCGCCCTCTATGAGGAGACCTTCCGCAATCTGGAGGAAGGCACGATTACCGAAGGCCGCGTGGTGGCATTGACGAAGGACAAAGTCGTCGTCGATATCGGCTACAAGTCCGAGGGGATGATCCCGAGTGATCAATTCTCGCCGGATGATCTCCAGGCCCTCAAGGTTGGGGACAGCCTCCAGGTCTACATCGAAGAATGTGAAGATGACGACGGCAACTTGGTTCTGTCCAAAGAAAAAGCCGACAAGATGAAGATCTGGGAAGAGCTCGAAAAGCTCTTCAACGAGGAAAAGAGCATCGACGGGAAAATCATTTCGCGGATCAAGGGCGGCATGATGGTCGATATCGGCGTCAAGGCGTTCTTGCCCGGCTCACAGATCGATCTCCACCCCGTGCGTGATTTGGACGGCCTCGTCGGCAAGACCTTCCCGCTGAAGATCATCAAGATCAACCATCGCCGGGGCAATGTGGTGGTGTCCCGTCGTGTCCTCCTTGAGGAGACGCGTGACAAGAAGCGTCAGACGACGCTGGCGAATTTGAAGGAAGGCCAGCTGATTCAGGGTATGGTCAAGAACATCACCGATTACGGGGCGTTTATCGACCTCGGCGGGATCGACGGCTTGCTCCATATCACGGATATGTCGTGGGGCCGTGTCGGCCATCCGTCGGAAATGTTCACTGTCGGCGATCGGGTGGAAGTCAACGTGTTGAAGTACGATCGGGAGACCGGCCGTATCTCGCTCGGTCTGAAGCAGAAGTCCGCCGATCCCTGGACCAATGTAGCCGGAAAGTATCCGATCGGCACACGGGTGCGCGGGCGGGTGGTGAGCTTGACGGATTACGGAGCGTTTATCGAGCTTGAGCCGGGTGTCGAAGGATTGGTCCATGTGTCGGAAATGTCCTGGACTCATGAAGTGCGCCATCCTTCGCGTGTCGTGACCGTGGGCGATCAGGTCGAAGCGGCCGTGTTGAACGTGGATCCGGCCAGCCGGAAGATTTCGTTGGGCATGAAGCAGACCGCTCCCAATCCCTGGGATATGATCGAGAGCAAGTACCCGATCGGAACGAAGATCGAGGGGAAAGTGAAGAGCTTGACCGATTTCGGGGCCTTCATTGGACTGGAAGAGGGCATCGATGGCTTGATCCATATCTCCGATATGTCTTGGACCAAGCACATCAAACATCCGTCAGAGTTGTTTAAGAAGGCGCAGAAGGTCGATGCGGTAGTGTTGCGGATCGACAAAGAAAAAGAGCGGCTGTCACTTGGGTTCAAACAGCTCTCACGCGATCCGTGGGACGATGAGATTCCGGCGCGCTACCATGTCGGCGATTCGGTCACTGGGAAGGTCAGCAAGGTGGCCGACTTTGGGATCTTCATCGAGTTGGAGGGCGGCGTCGAAGGGTTGATTCACATCAGCGAAGCCGGACTGGACGGTGCGGCGAAGCTCGAAGAGAAGTTCAAGCTGCAAGATGACGTAGCGGCCAAGATTATCAAGGTCGATCGCGAAGAGCGGAAGATTGCGCTCAGCTTGCGCGAACATCAATCCGATTCCGACCGCCGACAAGTCGATGAATATCATTCAACGCAGGGCGCGCTCGATCAAAGCATCGGACGTGCGGCGAAACAGAGCCGTAAAAAATCGCAGGCGGAAGACTAATGCGAGGCCACTGGTTGTCTCACACGTACATGAGTCATCATGGCTGACGACCAACCGATAGAACGCAGTCCCAAACGCTCCCTGCTGCGCAAGATTCTTTGGGTCGTGGGGGGTGGTTTGGGGTTGCTGTTCTTGGTCAATATATTGTTGCCCGATCTTGATCTCTCGGGCGAGGATCGCATTGCGCTGATTCGCATCGAGGGTGTCATTCTTGACGCCCAGGAAACGCTCGGCGAGCTGAAGAAATTCAGCGAAAATCCTACCGTCAAAGCGATCGTCCTTCGCATCGATAGCCCGGGCGGAGGGGTGGTTCCCTCGCAAGAGATCTACGACGCGGTGCGTCGGGTGCGGACTAAGAGCAACAAAGCCGTGATTGCTTCAATGGGGAGCGTGGCTGCATCGGGCGGCTACTATATTGCCGCCGCGACTGATCGTATCGTGGCGAACCCCGGGACTTTGACCGGGAGTATCGGGGTGATCATGGAGATGGCCAATGTCGAGGGCCTTCTCCAGAAGATCGGTGTCGAGGGCGTCGTCGTGAAAAGCGGGAAGTATAAAGATGTCGGCTCTCCACTGAGAAAAATGAGCGATGAAGAGCGGGGGTTGTTGCAAACTGTTATGGACGATGTCCACAAGCAGTTCATTGAAGCGGTCGCCGAAGGTCGCTCGCTCGAAGTGCCAGAGGTTCAGGCACTGGCCGATGGCCGGATTTTTACCGGTCGGCAGGCGAAAGCCGCGAAGCTGGTTGATGAGCTTGGTAGCCTGGATGATGCGATTCAGTTGGCGGCGGATGTCGTGGGAATCGAAGGTGAGCCGAAAGTCATTGAACAGCGCCGTCGGTTTTCGATTCGCGAGCTGCTGGAGTCGAAGCTCTCATCGGTCTTGCCCAAGTTCGATTTCCATTCAGGGGTGAATCTGAAATATCTCATGGCCTATTAATCGCGCGGCAATGGCGTGCAACGGCACCTGTCCATCAACGGGGCGAAAGGGGAGGCGGACATGACGAAAGCGCAGATCATCGAGCAGATGTCGGAGAAAGTCACCACGTTGACCAAACGACAGGCCGAAGTCGTCGTGAACACTATTTTCGATTGTATTCGAGACTCTCTGAAGAATGGGGATAAGACCGAAATACGCGGGTTCGGAAGTTTTCGTTTGCGTGCGCGGCGCATGAAAGAAGGGCGCAATCCAAAGACCGGTGCGACCGTTGCGGTGCCGGCGAAACGCGTGCCGTTTTTTAAGGCCGGCAAAGAACTCAAAGAGTTACTGAACCAATAGCGAGTGAGAAGGAGTTCCCATGTCATCCTCAGATTCTGCTGAGTCTGCCGGCGCGGAGATTCGCTGGACCGATGGTGCGCTGAAGCGCATGGAACGCGCTCCGGTCTTTCTTCGCGGCATGGTCCGTCGATTAGCTGAAAAAAAAGCGCGGGAGCTCGGCTACGAGGAGATCGACGAAATCAAGCTGGACCAATTCAAGGGCCAGATGATGGGGTCGATGGGTGGCGCGGCCGGTATGGCGTCGGCGGCCGAGGCCATGGAGAAAGGGCAGTTGCCCTGGACCGCTGCCGCCAAAGCACGGCTCGATGCGGTGCCCGAGTTCATGCGCGGGATGATCAAGCAGATTGCAGAAGAGATGGCTCGCGAAGGCGGGCATATGGAAGTCAATATCGATTTGCTCGATCGAGTCGAATCGATGGCCGATGCCCGTGAGCGGGAGTTGCCCCCGTTGAGTTGGAGCGAGGGCGCGTTGGCGCTCCTGCAGCAGAAGATCAAAGACTCGCCGCCGATCGCGCTGGAATTTGTCAGTGACATGATTCGGCACGACACGGAAGAGGTGGCCAGAGAAAAAGGGTTCACGACCATCGATGAAACGAATGTCGTGCAATTGTGGGAGGCGCCTCAGCAGAAAGTAGCCTGGTCAGATGAGGCGTGGAAGCGACTCCAAACCTCGCCCGATTTCGTCCGGAGTGGTATTCGAAAGGCGGCTGAACGTCGTGCTAGGAAGCTGGGCTTATCCGAGATCGACTCGGATTCCCTGACCACGTTTCGCAATCAGGCGATGATGAAAGCGGTGAAACGCATTCGATCGTTCGGCTACAACGAGCTGACGTTTGACGCGTTTGATACGGCGTTGACCAAGACGAAGCGGCTTCAGGGGAACGATCAGGCTGAAAAGCGTCTGCAGGAGATCCGTGGGCATTTTTCCGATCCCAACGCGAAAAAGCCTGAGGGGGGCACGCTTGGGGCCGATCTGATGGGTCGGTTCCGCAGGTATCTCAAGGGCGAAGAGGCGCTCTAGCGCTCCTGCAGCCTTCGTCAACCTTCACCGTACTCCTGTGCTAGTCATACGCACACACCAACACTGAATTTTGTGTCAGAGAGCAACAGCACTGCGCCTGATAAGTGAGAATCCCGGAATCGCGTGAGCGATTCCGGGAGAGAAGTCTCTTGGCTAGATCGCGCCGACCGCTTGCGGCCAGAATTTATGGCGGATCTGCGGAAGCGGTTCGTTGTCGAAATTCGGAATGTCGTAGAGGCATCGATCAATCGTTGCCACTTCATCTTCTGTCAAATCGAGGGAGACCTTCTTCTTCCAGAACTGATCGAGGGTGAAGTAGTCCGCCGATTGCGGCTTCTCCGCCAGTAACGTCTTCATCTTCTGGAAGCCCTCGGTATCGACCCCACCGATGCGGCCTTTGTTTCGGTCGTGACACCAGCTCAGGACCTCCGCGATCCCGTACATGGTGATGTCCACTTTCACATGTTTACTCATTGCATCCTCCTCAAAGTGAGTCTCATTCTAGCGCAAGTCTCGTGACATCAACAAGGCTGATTCTTATCTCCAAGGAAGAAATCAGGTTGATTGCATGGTGAAACAAGCCCTCTGTATACTCCGGCGGCACCACGCTTGGGTTGCATGGGGCAATAGAGCGTGAATCAGTAGGCCTATCGGCCTACTCTTGTGAAGAGGGAAGTTGTGAAACCTGTCTCGCCTCGTGCCTCTCATTCAGCGGTTCACGCCGTGAAAATCGGGCTGGGCTGTGTCTTGGCCATCGGGATGTGGTCCTGTACCAAGGCCGATCCATACCAACCGCCCGATCTCTTCTACTACTACGCGAGCTATAAAGTCGGGAAAAATCCCACGACGATTACGACTGGCGATTTCAATCACGATACGTTTACGGATCTCATTACGACCAATATTTCCAGCAATACCCTCTCGATCCTGCTGGGCAATGGGGATGGAAGTTTTAGCGACCAAACCCAAATCAAAGTGTGTCAGGAGCCTCGGACCTTGGTCATGGC
Organism: uncultured Nitrospira sp.; assembly: GCA_964357985.1. Taxonomy (GTDB): domain Bacteria; phylum Nitrospirota; class Nitrospiria; order Nitrospirales; family Nitrospiraceae; genus Nitrospira_D. Next base: position 16,335 of record CAYHNM010000003.1, read on the forward strand.
GGACTTTAACCACGACACCCATGCGGACATCGTGCTGGCCTGCTCGGGAGGTGATGAAGTCGCGTTCCTGATGGGTCGAGAAAACGGCAAGTTTGAAGAAGGACCGCACTACCCGGTCCATCGAACGCCGGTGGCCCTGGCCACCGAGGATCTGAATGGTGACGGTCACCCTGATGTCGTTGTTGCGCTGCGCAACGATAAGATCCAAATATTTCTTGGCACCGGAACCCCGGAGTTTCACCATGGGGCGCAATATACCTATGGTGATACGCCCACGTCTGTTGCGCTGTCGGATCTCAATGCCGACTGGAAGATCGACATGGTCGTTACCAATGGCGGGCCCATGTCCAATGCCGTTTCAATCTGGCTGGGCAACGGAGACGGAACATTTCGCGACCCGAAAGACTATCGGACCGGCAAACGTCCGTTGTCCGCGACGTTTGCCGATTTCAACAATGATCGCCACCGCGACCTGCTCGTGATCAATGGCGAACGGGATAGTTTCACAACATACCTCGGCAATGGCAATGGCACATTTCGGCCGGGAACAGATTCCGGCGCCGATGCTGGGCCTATCTCAGGCGTCACACGTGATTTCGACGGCGATCGAATCCTCGATGTCGCCATTGCGAATTTGCAGTCCAATGATCTGTCGATTCTCTTCGGTAAGGGTGACGGAACCTTTCATTATCCACCCAGGAACTATCCTACAAAGGCGGGTCCGTTTGCGCTGGCGATATTCTGGGTGACCACAAAAGCCGTCGAAGAGCCGGGACTGGTGACGACCGATAATGGAAATGGGACGGTTTCAATTTTTCTTCATCGCGGGCTGAAAGCGGTAAAGCCGGCGCCAATCGCTTCAAATGAGCGCTGACGCCTCTGCGAAACGCGCAATACCGGCACTTCTTGACAGGTCTTGGACCCTCCGTTAGAGTGGCCGACAGGTGTGAGTCCGCGACACATTGTTGTCCGTGTGAGCGTAATGCCCCTGAGAACATTTACCTGGTGGTTTGCAATGGGTTCAGTCCTGACCCTTGCTGTCCTCATGGTGCAGGGGGGGATACGCGATCTCTTGGAAGGTACCCAGCCTGCTGCAGGCACCACCGCGGTGGTCTCGTTCGGCACCACCATTCTTGGTGGAGGCCTTCTGGCCGGATGCTTAGCGGTTGTTCTCAATCGACTTCGGTAATGACATTGTAGACGCGATGGTATGCGTTGCTTGAAATGCAAAGGGTTCATGATGGTCGAGCGGCACTATACGCTCATGAATCGGCGGCTCTTTGCGCGCTGTCTGAATTGCGGGTTTTGGATTGATCTCGCGGATGTTCTGCGGTTCTTTCATAAGGTGATCGATAGTGGTGTTCGTGGCGGGAAAGTGCGGGAATCCTACCCGCTGTAATGTGTCCCTGTAGCTCACCGTCCTGGGTAAGGAGCACCTCATTGATCAAGTCATTTGTCCTCACGTCAACGGTTCTGGCTGCGGTATTCGGAACCGTGGTCTTGGGAATTCCGCTCGACGCCCAGGCCGAGTATAGCCATAAACATAAGCGCCAGGTTCGGGCTGTGAGTACATCGGGCGACCGCCTTCCTTGGCGAGTGGCTCCCGCTCATAGCATTTTCATGAAAGAGCTTCGATCCGGCCGTGTGCTCTACCAGCATGAATCTCTCAAGCGACTCTCGCCCGCAAGCCTCACGAAAATCATGTCCGCGCTGGTGATTTTGGAGAAGGGGAAGTTAGATGATCAGGCGACCATCAGTCG
>CAYHNM010000004.1:0-2260 GCA_964357985.1 uncultured Nitrospira sp.
GTGCTGTACGTGCAGCCGACTGGGACTCGCACGATGCGAGTATCGGACTGGCGGCGAATTTGGGAACGGGTGAGGGGAAAAGTTGCCGGCGTGCAGCGATCCTCTACGGTACCTCCCGAACTCACAATTTACTCCCCGCTGGTGCTCCCATTCCCGTACTCCCGTGTTGCCCGTTCTATCAATCGTTGGATCTTATTCCGGAAAATAGAAGGATGGCTTGGGAAACGGATTGATCTGGAGGTCATCTTCTGGTTCTACTTTCCATCTCCTCTCAATGCCGATGTGATGCGATGCGCGAAAGAGGGCCTCACGATCTATCAGATCATGTCTTCCGCCGAGGCTGTTCGTCCGCACCAGGCCTTCATCGAGGCGAATGATGCCATGCTGAAAGGATGCGACCTGGTTTTGGCCAATAGCGGGCGGTTGCGGGTGCAGGCCAGTCGGCACAATACCTCCGCACATTTGTTTCGGGCGGGCGTCAATCTTGAGTTATTCGAGACGGCGCGAACATTTGAAAAACCCGAGGATCTTCAGGGGATCGACGGACCTATCGTCGGGTATGTCGGCGCGCTTCACGAGTGGGTGGATCTGGAACTGATTCGGGCCGTGGCCACATCGATGCCTGATTATCAATTCGTTCTCGTGGGGCCGATTGTGCGGGATGTCGAGGTTCTTCAAGGCCTTCCCAACGTTCGATTCCTGGGCCAACGGCCCCATGGAGAAATACCTCGATATGTTCGCTTCTTCGATGTGTGCATCATTCCCTATGTCCGTGACGCTTATACGGAAACGACCTATCCGGCCAAGCTGAACGAATATCTGGCGCTGGGTAAACCTGTTGTGGCCACTCCACTTCCCGAGTTGGTGGATTACAATCAAGAGTTTGACGGAGTACTGCGCCTGGCAGGGGATGCACCGACATTTGCTTCGGCGTTACGTGAGGCTGTCGAAGGCAATGCTCCTGAACGGCAAGTCCATTACCGCTGTGTGGCAGAGAAGAATGCATGGACGACAATTGTTGAAGCCATGTCCGGACTCATTGAAGAAAAAAGTCGGACTCGCCGCAAAGCCGGAAAACATACCTGAGATTCGCCCATGGTCGTCTTAGTCACGGGCGCCACAGGATTTATCGGGCGCCACCTCATACGGAAACTCCTTCAGCAGCACGCATCGATCAGGGTGGTGACGCGTGATCCGAGCCGGTTGCCGGTGGAGTGGCGAGATCTGGTCGAGGTGGTTGTCGGTAGTCTGACGGAGGTGAGCGTTCAGGCAGCCGCAGTAAAGGGTGTCGGACTTATTTATAGCTTGGCGGCCGAGCTTCGTGATTCCTCCTTGATGAGAGCCATCAACGCCGAAGCTGTGCGAGGATTGATGGAGCAGGCCGCGCATGCGGGTGTGAGGCGCGTTGTTCATTTAAGCAGTGTCGGGGTCATCGGAGCGAAGGGAGCAGGAGTTGTGACGGAAGGCACGCCCTGTCACCCCCAGTCGCTCTATGAACAAACCAAGCTTGAAGGTGAGCGAATCGTTCAAGAGTATGCAGGATCGGGAAAGATTGAGAGTGTGATACTTCGTCCTACCATTGTCTTTGGCGATCGGAAAGAGGGGGAAGACGACAGCCTGTTAGGTTGGTTGCGAGTCGTACGTCGAGAAAGGTTTGTGTTCTTCGGAAAGCACGGCGTAGCGAATTATATCTATGTCGGAGATGTGGTGGAATCGTTAGTGAGGCTCTCAGAAATTCCAGTCAGCGGGACTGCGGTCTATATTGCGGCGGATCCCGTCCCGATGTCTGAATTCGTACGAGCAATGGCCAGGGTCTTGGGCGTACCGACTCCCAGCCGTCGGCTCCCGCTATGGGTGGCCTATGCTCTTGGAGCGCTCGGCGAGATCCTCACTCGCCTGTTCAGAATGTCAGCGCCGTTGACGTTGTCTCGTGTTCGCGCTCTATCCAGCGAAACCATCTTCAGCGGAGAGAGGCTTCTTACAGAGCTCGGGGTGCCATTCCCATATGGGTATGAGAGAGGGCTAGATCTGACGGTCCAATGGTATCGATCGGTGGGTCGGCTGTAGTGGGAAATCCTCGCGCTCGCCTGATGTATATCCGTACGCTTCTACTTGAACGGTGCGAGTGTTATTGCCCCTGCTTATCTATACATGCGTGTGATCAAGTAGGAATAGGAGTGTCAAATGTTTGGCGTGGTGAGGCTGGGAGTCTTGTCAGTGTTTTGACGATGGCGAGTATGGGGGGTATTGCACAAGTGCG
>CAYHNM010000004.1:2360-16787 GCA_964357985.1 uncultured Nitrospira sp.
AGCTATGGCATTATTTCGACTCGATCGAAAAAAACAGTTTGCAAGTCCGACCTTGGTGTGGTGCCTCTCATTTCTTTACGCCATTGTGGTGGGGTTGACCTTACAGAAACTAGTGCTGCCGCTCGTCGCATCGTTACACGCCGGCCATGGTTTGCTGCATCAGGATGCCCTGCATTATCACCTCGTGGCGGTCCAGCTCGCCGAGCGCATTCAGACCATCGGCTGGTCGGAATGGAGGCTCTTTCCGGCAATCGGAGGGGGAACGGGAAATGTAGGGTTGTTATCGGCGCTGTACGTGTGGTTTGGCCCCAATCCTGCCTGGTTTCTTCCTTTCGCTGCAGCGGCACACGCCACCGGAGCTACGGTCTTGTACCTGCTTGGGTCGGTGTTGTGGCCTGGTCGTGTGGGCCGGGTAGGTGGATTGGCGGCAGCGGCTCTCTTTGTGCTGTACCCTTCATCGATGTTGTCGTATGGACAAAACTACAAAGATCCCTTCTCAATCGCCGGAACGTTGCTGGTTGTGTACGGCTTTCTCTGCGCCGTGACTACTTCGTATCCAGTGCGGTTCAAGCGGACTCTTGCGGCGATGACCGCGGGGATCCTGCTGATGTGGTGCGTGCGTCCCTACATACTCTTCGTTGTCTCCGGCGGGCTTGTAGCTGCACTGGTGATCATGGCCGCCAACGCCGGTTTTCGCCATCGATGGGGCAGTGAAAGAAGCGCGCTCGCCAGAGGCATAGTGTGTATTGTTCTGATCCTGGCGGCGGCTTTGGGGTTGCCCAAAGGCCGGCATCTAGAAACCTTCAACACCGAATCCATCGTGAACAGTCTCACTACTAGTATTTACCAAGATTGGGCCTGGAAACCATCCGGGTGGGTTCCTGTACCAATAGAAGAGGGCCTGAAGCGATTGTCGGTCCTTCGGGTAGGTTTTGCTGCCCACGGGGACTCTGTGGGTGCCGGTTCGCAGATTGATGCCGATCGGATTCCAGATAGCGCTGGAAGCACACTTGCCTATATGCCCAGAGCAGCGATAGTCGGATTGCTCGCGCCTTTTCCTTCTTCCTGGATGGACAAAATGAGTTTGTTCCGTGTGGTGGGGGCCATGGAAACCGCACTGTGGTACCTGCTCATTCCAGGGCTGCTCTGGGCCGTTATGGCACGTCCAAGTTCGGCGATGCTCTCCGGCATGATCGTCTGTGGAATCATGATCATGTTTTACAGCTATATCCAGCCGAATGTCGGCACGCTCTATCGGGTTCGTGGGGGGCCGCTGTTCTTCTTCATCCTCTGCGGTGCCATTGGGTGGGCTCGTATCGGACTCACCCTGTTATCGTCGGCTCATCGGCGATGTCGAGATGACGTGTCGTCGGGAGTACTCTCCCGCGAATCGAAAATCATCCCATCGATAACCGACGTGTCCGCTGCTGGGATTGCGGTGGTGTTTCTCACCGCCGTCTGGTACTTCGGTTTTCTGGTGCGCGATCTGTTGCTGGTCAACATCTATGGATTAGGCGGGCAGTTGGATGGTTTCTTGTCGGCATCCATGATTCCCATGTTTCTCGTCGGGGTGTTGGTGTTGCCGTTGGCAGATGTCTTGACGGCGCCGTTCATCCAAGCCGGACGCGGGGGCGTCAGCCAAGAGGCCGCACGACTGGCCAGGTCGTTCATTTCGTTCGCAGCCATAATCGTAGGAGTGGCGGCGGTCGGCCTTGTGGCGGCGTCCGAGTGGATTGTTCCGTGGTTTGTCTCCGGCCGAGCGCCTCACGATGTAGATGAGGCTGTGACGATGTTGCGATGGTTTTCTGCGCTGCTGGCGCTGTCTGCCTGGACGGTCGTGGGGAACGGAGTGCTGAATGCGGTGAATCGTCCGCTGGCTGCCGCGATTGCTCAGCTCTGTGTTCCGGTCGTCACGATTGTCTCGATTCTTGTATGTTCTGAAACACTCGGACTTCGTGCTGCGATCGCGGGGATGATTGCAGGGACGTTTCTGAACGCGTTGATCGCCTGGTATTTCAGCAGTCGGGCAGGTGCTCCTCTGATACCGCTTCCCCCTGGCCGGTGGTCCGACCTGTCGTCGGTGTACCGAAATTACATCATGCTTGCGATCGTTGCGCTGTTGGTCGGCCTGACCATCCCGATCAATCTCGCCTTTGCGGCCAGGCTTGAGCCTGGGGCAGTGACGGCATGGGCATTGGGGGGGAAGCTCGTCCAACTTTTGGCAGGTCTGGCGGCAGTAGCGTCGGCTGCCGTCTTGACGCCGCATTTCAGCCGGCTCTTGGCCTTCCGGCGATTGTCTCAATTAGCCGGTGATGTCTATTTCATCGTGACAGTCTGTACCTGGCTGTCGATCTTGATGGCCCTCGTGCTCTTTGCGTTTGTCGAGCCCCTCGCACTGGCTCTGTTTCAGGGTGCCGAAAGCAGCGAAGAACAGGCAAGGCATCTGGCAGGTATTCTTCGGGTGGGGAGCTTACAGATTCCCTTCGTCGTGGCCATGACGCTCATTATCAAGCTGGCTGCGGTCTCCAGGCAGTCCTCGCGGGCTGTGGCAGCGGTCGCGATCGGCGTGGCAATCAACCTGATGTTGGACGTGCTCTTGCTGCCGGTGCATGGCCTCTATGGAATCGCTGTTGCGACGGTCGCAGGATCAGCCTGTTCTGCGGCGTATATGGTTATCACGATACGTCGGCACTGCGGACTCGACTGGGTGCAGGTGTTGTTACTGATTGGGAGCTGGCTCACGATGTTCGGGTTGGCCGTCGGTCTGTCGTATCAGAACAATCTGGTTATTGTCGTTGCGTGTATCTCAATGCTGGTTGTGCTTGCCGCGCAATGGCACGCATGGAACGAGAAGGCGAGTCTTCTCTGCGACAACCGATCGCTGATTCAAAGAGCGCGGAACTCGCCGCATGAAACTAACTTGCCTGTGTATGCGCCGTGACGAACAGATTTTCTTGCTCGAACCGTACGGTCGCACTCCTCAGATTTGTGCATATGGGGGGGAGCCAGGCCTGCAGGTGCGTGTTTTAGGAAACGTGTAATCACGCCTACCTATCTGTGTGGACCCGAAGAAAGCTCACCCTCATTGTTTCGGCAATTTGCCTAGTGGGCCTTGTGCTCGCGACGTTCTGCTTCGTCTATGCCGCATCCCTCCTGGTTATCGAGACCCCTCCCAAACAGGCGGATGTCGGTATCGTCCTAGCCGGTGATTTCAGCCGCGCGCTCTATGCATCCGACTTGTATCATCAAGGATTTGTGCCAAGAGTCTGGATTTCCCGGCCGGAGCGTGAGAGGTCTCTGCGGCAGTTGGATGCGGTCGGTGTGCCCTATCCCCGCCAAGAGGAGGTGAGTCGCGCAGTTCTCTTGCAAAAAGGAGTCCCTGCCGATCATATCGAGGTGTTCGGCAATGGGGTTGTCAGCACGATTGAGGAGGCACGGGCCGTAGCCGAATTTCTAGGGCAGCATCCGGACATCCATTCCCTCTTGTTGATTACGAGCCGGTTTCATGTGCGTCGGGCCGAGGCGATCTTTCGCTCGATCCTTAAAAATCATCCACGTCTCGAGATCCATGCGGTCGGGTCGCCGTACGACGGGTTTGTGGTCGACCGGTGGTGGAAGGATCGAGATTCTGCCAGGCAGGTGGTCCTCGAGACGGCTAAGTGGTTGCTCTTTTGGATCTACACGGAGTTTTGATGTTCCCGCATTGGCATGTGAAAGGCGATCGACTAGGGGCGGGGTTCTAATGGGGGGGAATCGGCCGATTCGTGTTCTGCATGTGTGCACGATTTTCTTGACGGCGCAGACGTTCATTGCGCCGGTCCTACGCTATTTGTCTAGACATGGCTACGAGGCGGCTGTCGCTTGCTCTCAGGGGTCGGTGGCGGATGGGCCAGTTTCTTCGGGGAGTCGGGACATCGAAGGTTGCCGCGTGTTTTCAGTTGCGATCCCACGGACGATTCGGCCGTTCCGTGATTTTCTGGCCATTCGGCGTTTGTGCCAGGTGATCCGCGAATTCAAACCCGATGTGATTCATACGCAGACCTCTAAGGCTGGCATCGTGGGACGGCTGGCCGCCCGGCTGGCCGGCGTCCCCGTCATCATTCATACGGCCCATGCGTTTCCCTTTCACGCCTATCTGCCGTGGCCGGTTAAGTGGGCATATATCTGGATCGAACGATGGGTAGCCGGCTGGACGGACCTACTCATGGTAGACACCGAAAGTGTCCGAATGGATGGGTTGCGGCAGCGGATTGTTCAGGATGCGAGTCGAATCGTGACCGTGCCGATGGGCGTGGACTTGACGCGATTCTCGCCTTCTCTTGGCGGACCTGGTACTCTCCGTGACTCGCTTGGTTTGGGGAGACAGGCTCTGGTGGTCGGGACCGTGGCCCGGTTGGTTCCCGACAAGGGGTTGGAATGTTTCCTTCGGATGGCTGCCATCATTCGTGCTGAACGTGCGGATGTGAAATTCCTGATCGTCGGGGAGGGGCCGCTCCGCCAAAGTCTTGAGCGGATGGCCGAGTCGATCGGTATCGGACCGGATGTGGTGTTTGCCGGTCATCGGACGGATATACCCGAGATGATGCAGGCCATGGATCTGTTTGTGTTGCCGACGAGACGCGAGGGCTTCGGCGTGGTGTTTGCCGAAGCGATGGCCATGGGGAAGGCCACAGTCGGAAGCGACATCGGTCCCATTGCCGAGGTCTTGGAGGATGGCGTCACCGGCTATCTGGCTCCAGCCGATGACCCCAAGGCCTTCGCGGCGCGCGCCTTAGCATTGCTGAGCGATGCAGCAAAACGGCGCATATTTGGCGAGGCGGGCCGGCGCCGCGTCGAGCAACTGTTTAGTCAGTCCAGGATGTGTGAGTCGATCGAAGGGCATTATCGGCGCTTGCTAGTGCAAAAAGGAATAGTCCTGTGAGTCGGGACGCTCAGTTGATCCTGAAACACGGATGCGATCGTGTGGCGGCGACCTTGCTGCTCCTCCTGCTTTCTCCATTCCTCATCGGGCTGTCACTCCTCATTCTCGTCAGCAATGGATGGCCGGCTTTGTTTATCCAGGAACGGGTTGGGAAGGACGGGCAACTCTTTCGGCTGTATAAGTTCCGTACGATGGTGCGGGATGCGGTTCGGCTCGGGCTTGGAACGACGGTCGGGAAGTCGGATGACCGGATCACCTGGGTAGGCGGGTGGTTGCGGAATTGGAGCCTGGATGAGCTGCCGCAGGTGTTGAATGTGTTGAAAGGCGACATGAGCCTCGTCGGGCCGAGGCCGACATTGGAATATCAGGTCGCGCAGTACACCCCGTTTCAACGGCGGCGGTTGGAGATGAAACCAGGGATTACCGGTTGGGCGCAAGTGAACGGCCGGAACGCCCTGCCATGGCCGCAACGCATCGAACTGGATGTCTGGTATGTGGATCACTTTTCGCTCTGGCTTGATCTCCGAATCTTGTGGCGTACCGTCGGGGTGTTTCTCCGTCGCGAGGGGTTGTACGGCGCCGGGGGCGTCAATGATGATTTCGGTTCTCCGAGGCAGCCGTGAATAAGAAGCGCATCATTGTATTTGGGGCAGGCGGGCACGCCAAAGTTGTGGTGGATGTCCTTGAGCAGATGGGGATCTATCAGATCGTGGGACTCGTTGATGATAGTGTGGAGCTCAAAGGAACGGTCCGAGGCGGCTACTCGGTGCTCGGGAACAAAGACGATCTAGCCGGAATGAGCGGAGCAGGCATCGATGGCGTCATCGTGGCTTTAGGCGACAATTATCGCCGGAAACTTGTGTACGAAGAGGTCGAGCGGATGGGGTTCAGGCTTATTTCGGCGATTCATCCGTCAGCCGTCATCGGCAGCAGGGTCAGGATTGGAGCGGGAACCTTGGTGGTGGCCGGTGTTGTCGTGAATGTGGATACTGAAATTGGCGAGAATGTGATTGTGAATACCGGGGCCACCATCGATCACGATTGTCGAATCGCGGCCCATGTGCACCTGTCCCCGGGCGTCCACCTGGCCGGTCGTGTGTCTATTGGAGAAGCGTCCCATCTCGGGATAGGCGCTGTGGTCCTACCCAATATCTCTGTGGGGAAACATTGTATCGTTGGGGCAGGAGCGGTGGTGCGTGAGAATTTGCCCGACAAGGTTGTGGCAGTCGGCAATCCTGCCAGAATCATCAAACAGAATGAGGTGGCTCTTGGGTTCTGATGGAATGAAAATACCGCTGTCTCAACCCGATTTGACATGGGTTGAACGGAAAGCCGTGCTCGATGTCATGGAATCGACGTGTCTGAGCTTAGGGCCGAAATTGCCGGAGTTTGAGCGCGCGATGGCGCAGTATGTCGGCGTCAAGCACGCGATCGCCGTGAACAGCGGGACGAGCGCCTTGCACTTGATCGTCCGTGCCCTCGGAATCGGTCAGGGGGATGAGGTGATCACCACGCCGTTTAGTTTCATCGCATCGGCCAACTGTATCCTGATGGAAGGGGCTCGACCGGTGTTTGTCGATATCGATCCCGAGAGCTACAACATCGACCCTGCGAAGATTGAGGCGGCGATCACGCCGCGGACCAAAGCCATTCTGGGCGTCGATGTCTTCGGCCGGTGTGCGGAATGGGATCGTATTGAAGCCATTGCGAAATGCAAAGGCCTGCTGGTGATCGAAGATTCTTGTGAGGCGATCGGGGCTGAGGTGTTCGGCAGAAGGGCGGGAACATTCGGCGAGGCGGGCTGCTTTGCCTTCTATCCGAATAAGCAGATGACCACCGGCGAAGGCGGGATGATCCTGACCGATCGCGATGACCTCGCAGCCCTCTGTAAGAGCATGCGAAACCAGGGCCGAGACGAAGGACAGGCCTGGTTGGAACATGCCAGATTGGGATTCAATTATCGGCTCAGCGATATTCAGTGCGCGCTCGGCATTGCCCAGCTGTCCCGGTTGGAAGAGCTCTTGTCAAAACGGGCGGCAGTCGCCGAACTGTATGGCAACAGGTTGAGGAAGCTCGAGGGGCTCATGATACCGCAAGGGCCGACGCAGGGCCGGATGAGTTGGTTTGTCTACGTGGTCCGGTTGGCCGACCGGTTTTCACGTGAGGATCGGGATTCCATCCTGCGCGGGCTGAAGGACCAGGGAATCGGATGCAATAACTATTTTGCCCCGATTCATTTACAGCGGCACTATCAGAGCACGTTCGGGTTTAAGGCGGGGGATTTCCCCATCACCGAGCATACGAGCGATCGAACCATCGCGTTGCCGTTTCATTCTGCGATCACCGCCGATCAGGTCGATCAGGTGGCGGTCTGCCTCACTGAGCAGATCCGGCTGGCACGGGAGCGCAAGTAAGTCTGCACGATCTCGGGATATAGGAGCGGGACGTTTGATGTTGCGCGCCTGTACGGAAAGCCTCCCGCGGGTCGTTTGAATTGACGTGTGCATGATGGAAGGATGTCCTCGGCGCTTTGATGGATTCTCTTAATCGTGATGAGCCAGCATCGTGGTCGCTTGACGGGATCCTCGTCATCAATCCGAGGGATTTCGTCGATCGCCGGAGGAGCATTGAACGGCAACTGCAGCCGCTCGGATTAGCCTATGAGTTCATCCATTCCTACGATGTCGCCGATTTGGACGCAGCGATTACGGCGCGATACTTTACGAGCGAACTGCTCAGCCCAGGGCAGCGGTCCTGCGCGCTCAAGCATCTTCAAGCGTTGCGCCTCATTGCGGAACGAAACTGGAAGCGTGCGCTGATCCTGGAAGATGATGCGTTCCTCGCAACGCAGTTTGTTCCCATGCTCCAAAGGGCGATTAGAGAATCGGCTCACTTCGACTTCCCGTATGTTCTGCTGGTCGGGAGTGGGGGAAACCAATACACGTCGAGGAAGAAGCTCGTTTCCGGCCAATGTCTCTACCGTTCCGATCGCGGACGTCTTACGGAGGCCTATCTTCTCGGTAGCCAAGCGGCCAGACTGAGAGTCGAGTGGATCGAACGGCATGGTATTTCTGTTCCGATCGACAATCAATTTGATCAAATTGACCGGGAACAGAGCATTCGGCTCTACTGGCTCGAGCCGCCAGTGGTAGAACAAGGAAGCAAGACCGGTCGGTTTCGGTCCGTTCTGGAGCCTTCGCCTCCGAATATGATCCGCCGGGTGACATCAGCCCTACAGAAAGTTCGTCGGAAGTATCTCTACTAATCGGGCATTTCGTTCATGTTAAGGACATGGTGAAAATTGAATCCTGCAATATGATCGATCTCGCCCGGATTGCGGTGATCGTCGCCTGCGTCGGGCTCTTGTACTCGCCGTCAGTCGGGACGGTGGGGCTGGTTGGTGCGGTCGTGGCCTTCCTTGCCAGCGGTCAGGCGGTGGTTCGTCTCAAGCGAGTCCTTTCGAGGCCGCCGGTCTACTGGGCGATTCTGTTTTTAGGGATTGTTTTGATCGGGACGATCTATGCGTCGGTGCCCTGGGCGGTTCGATGGATGGATGTGTTCAAGTGGCGTACTCTTCTCTGGTTTGTTCTGGTGCTGGCGATTTTCGACGAGCATCGTTGGAGAGAGCGACTCATATCAGCCTTCATTGTTGGAACATCTGTTGGAGCAGTGATTTCTTCCGCCGCCGCCGCCGGATGGTTGCCTCTGTGGCGCGCGCCTGAGCATCTATTACGAATTTCCGGTACCCAGGGGATGGCATTTGCCTGCGCTACTTTAATTTGCGCCTGGGTCTTATTGGAAAAACAGTTCATGGGACAGCGTCCCTTAGTCTGGTCTCTCCTTGGATGTCTGTATGTCACGAATATTATTTTTGTAACGGACTCACGAAGCGGCTATGCGGTATTGGGTCTTGGTCTATGTATCCTCCTCTCATGGAAGGCCTCGTGGCGCGCGCGTTCGATGATTGTCGCAAGTTTGCTCTTGGCGTTAGGTCTTGCCCTGGCAATATCCCCTCGGATGTATGGCAAGGTGGCGCTTGGATTCAACGAATGGGCGCATGAATCGGAGCTGCAAGACTTGACCAGCTTCGGCATTCGCCGGGTGTGGTATGTCAATACGGTAGAGCTCATTCAAGAGCATTGGCTGGTTGGGGTGGGTGCCGGTGGGTTTCCGGACGCCTATCGAGAGCACATCGCAGGAAAGTATCCTGCAGATGATTGGCGGTCCCTGGCGACGACAGATCCGCATAATCAATATCTGGGAATTTTTGCGCAGCAGGGGATCGGTGGATTCGTGGTCTTTCTCGCCTGGCTGGTGGCGGTCGGCCGCGACCGGTCCGGTCCTCCGGTCTATCGAAACCTGGCGGTGGCTATTCTCTGCGGGTGGTGTGTGACCAGTTTGTTCAGTTCACACTTCCGGACGTTTGTCGAAGGCCATCTGCTGGCTACTTTTCTGGGGGTGTTCTTAGCCGCTGAGAGTCCTCCGCAGCCGGAACAAGAGCTGCCTGTGGAGCCTAATATTATTCAAGGAGCAGCAGGGTGAAGGTTTCCGTCTACATCATTGCCTATAACGAAGCCGGGAAAATCGCCGACACGATCAACAGTGTCTTATGGGCGGACGAGATCGTGCTGGCGGATTCGGCTAGTACGGACGGGACGGATCGGATTGCAGCGAAAATGGGGGCGCGGGTCGTCCAGATTCCGTTCGAAGGATTCGGTCATCTGCGCAACCGGGCCATCGCCGCGTGCTCGCACGAGTGGATTCTGAGTATCGACACCGATGAGCAGTGCACGCCGGAAGTCCGAGATGAAATACTCGCCTTGCCGGCCGGATCCCCCGCGCATGATGCCTACCTCGTCCCCCGGCGGAATTACTTCATGGGGCAATGGGTGGCGCATTCCGGCTGGTATCCGAATTTCAGGCAACCCCAATTCTTTCGCAAAGGCGCGATGACCTATGTGGAGTCTCCCGTTCATGAAGGCTATGAATTACTGACTCCCAAGCCCGTGGGGCGGTTGAAGCATGCCATCTGGCAGGTTCCGTTCAGAAACTTCGAAGAAGTGCTCAAAAAGGCGAATCGCTATTCCACGCTCGGGGTGTTGAAGATCGCTGATAAACGGGTGTCGATGGGGCAGGCACTGGCGCATGGCCTGTGGTCGTTCATCAAGCATTATGTGTTCAAGAAGGGATTCCTGGATGGCTGGCCGGGGTTTGTGATCGCGTTCGGGAATTTCGAGGGCACGTTTTATCGGTATGCCAAGCGATATGAAGCGCAAGAGCATTGGCCGCTCCCCACGCAGCCCCCGCTGCGCCGGCCTGGCGGGCCTGCATCAGTATGAAAACAGCGGTTATTGTCACGACCTATAACCGACCCGATGCTTTGTCTGCGGTCTTGGCGGGATTTGAGGCGCAGACCGATCAAAGCTTTGAAGTCGTGGTGGCCGATGACGGGTCGACGTCCGAGACCGCCGCGGTCATTCACGATTATCAGCGTCGGAGCAAGGGCTCTATTCGACATGTGTGGCAGGAGGATCGAGGCTTTCGTGCCGCCGCCATTCGCAATCGAGCGGTCGCCGCCACGACAGCGGACTATCTTATCTTTACAGATGGGGATTGTATTCCGTCCCGACAGTTTGTGCAGGCGCACAAGCGCTTGGCGGAGCCGGGCTATTTTCTCGGCGCGAATCGGGTGCTGTTGTCTGCAGGGTGTACGCAGCGAGTCCTGCGCGGGCATCTGCCTGTTCATCAATGGTCATGGGTACGGTGGGTTCAAGCCTGGGCCGGTCGCGATATCAACCGCCTCTTGCCGCTCCTGGCATTGCCGGATGGCGCGTTTCGCAAGTGGGCGCCTAACCGATGGGAAGGGATGAAGACCTGTAATCTGTCGGTCTGGCGAAGGGATCTCTTGCGCGTGAACGGCCTGGATGAGTCGTATGAAGGCTGGGGGTTGGAGGATTCCGATCTGGTCATCCGACTGTTACGGATCGGGGTCAAACACAAGTCTGCGCGCTATGCTGCGCCGGTGTTTCATCTGTGGCATCAAGAGCAGGCGAGAAGCCGGCTGGAGGAGAATCGGACGCGATTGGATCATGTGCTGCGAACGCAGGACACCGAAGCTGTGGTCGGGCTCAGCCGGTATCTGATGGGGGCAAGATGAGCGGTAGCGAGGGGAGAGATGCTGGTCAGGGTGTCAGGGGGCGGTTGATCGAATGCTGCCCGGTCGGGTGCTCGGACACATTGGTGGACACATCGATTGTGTTGCCGGAAGGGCCGTTGCGGCGCTGCCTGGCGTGCGGCCAGCTCGTCAGTCAAATTACCGCAACGGCCTATGCCGGCTCGATGAAAGAGTTCGATACGCCGAGAGGGACGCTCCCGACTTCACGCACGCAGCGCAGACATGATGCGCGGGCCGCCAAGTTGTTTGGGATGGTGAAAACGCTCATTCGCTCCGAGTCGGGAACGGGTGCCAGGCTTCTCGATATCGGGTGTTCCAGCGGAGCGTTGCTGCGAAGCGCGATGATACATGGGTTCGATGCCGAAGGGGTCGAGCCTGCGGCGCAAGCGGCGGAGTTTGCCAAGAGCACCGGCTTGAAAGTCTTTCACGGGTATCTTGAGGAGGCACGCTTTCCGGCATCGAGCTTCGATGCGGTGACCTTGATGGAGGTCATCGAACATCTTCCGGATCCAAGTGCGCTGTTGAGAGAGGTTGGGCGGATACTCAAGCCGAATGGTGTGCTCGTAGTGGGAACGGGCAATGGCGCGAGTTGGACGGTCCGGTTGGTTGGCGCCCGCTGGGGATATTTTCAGGTGGCGGAGCACGGCGGCCATATCAGCTTTTTTAATCCGAGCTCGCTGGCCATGCTGGCGCGGCGGTGTGGATTTGAAGTAGAGCGGAGCGAAACCAGGCGGGTCTCTCTGGCGGAGCGGAAGGAGGCTGGTTACCTGTCGTATCGTCTGCTCAGAGTTGCGACAGAAGTCTTGGCGATGCCGGCTCGCCTGTTCGGCAAAGGGCATGACATGCTGGTGTTCCTTCGAAAGTGTCCGGTGTAGAAGTTGTCATTGGTAACCCTCCGTCCAAGACTCAAGATTGCTGTGCTGATCAAACGGTTTCTGTGCACCGGGGGCGCGGAAAAGTATGCTATGGAGGTCGTGCGGCGATTGGCTATGAGCCATGAGGTGCATGTGTTCGCGCATGAGTGGGCGTTTGACGGGTCTGAACCCATTACGTTCCACAAGATCCCCAGAGTGTGTCGCAAACCGGCCTGGCTGAATCAGCTGTTTTTCTCCTATGTGTGTCGCAGGGCGGTGGGGCACGGGTTTGATGTGGTGCATTCGTTCGAAAAGGTTTCGACCTTCGATGTGATGACGGTGCAGTCGCCGTGTTTCAAGTCTTCCGGTATCGCAGCAGAGAAACCGTGGAAACGGATGCTGGGCAGGATGAGGCTGGCATGCAGCCCTCGTAAACTTGCTTGGATGTGGCTGGAGCGGGAACAGTTTTCCGACAATCCGGCGCGAGTTGTGATCGCCGTGTCGGAGCACGTGAAACGAAATGTGCAGGCGCAGTATCCCCTTCCTGATGACCGGTTTAGACTCGCCTACACCGGAGTTGAGGTTTCACAGGCAGCCGTGACCGCTTCGAATCACGAGAGGGATGAGCTTCGAGCTCGATGGGATATCGGTATCAATGACCTGGTTGTCTTGTTTGTCGGAACGGAGTTCAAGCGGAAGGGGTTGGATGCGCTCCTGCAAGGTTTTGCCAAAGTGCCGCGCGCGCGATTCAAGTTGCTCATTGCCGGTGGCGGGGGGGAGCGAATCGAGTCCTACAAGAAGCTGGTCGATCGGTTGCAGCTGGGTTCCGAAGTTCGGTTTTTGGGGTTGGTCGACGGTATTGATCGGATCTATCCCATCGCTGATATATATGTTCTTCCGACCTTGGCTGATCCCTGTCCGCTTGCCCCGCTTGAAGCCATGGCGGCTGGAGTGGCCACAGTCATGAGTTCATCGACGTATAATGGAACTGCCGAACTGATTCGACAGGGAGAAGCCGTGATTCTGTCGAACCCTCATGACCCGGAGGAGATCGCGGCGGTCTTACTCAAACTCATGAACCCTCATGTCCGACAGCAGGTGGCGGAGAAGGGACAGCAATTAGTCCGTCAGCTCACCTGGGATAATACCGCTGCGGTGACAGCAGCAGCCTACCAAGACGTCATTCAGTCGAAGACTTTGGATAGACAGGTCGCGGGAGCAGCCTGAGGTGCTCGCGGTCGCTCGGCAACGATCCAGTAGCAGGTGGCGGTGAAAAAGACGTATGAAAGTGTGCTGGTGGTGTGCACCAGGCGAATCGGCGACGTGTTATTGGCCACACCGGTCATTCGCTCGCTGAAGGCCGCTGCCCCTCATGCCGCGATCGATATGCTGGTGTTCAGCGGGACGGAGGACGTTGTCACCGCCAATCCCGATATCCGTCGAGTGTGGACCGTATCCCCCAGGGCTTCTGTACGAGAATCGTTGACGATGCTGTCGCAGATTTGGCGTCGGTATGATCTTGCCTTGTCGGTTCTGCCCGGTGACCGGCCTGTGTTCTATGCCTGGGCGGCCGGGCGGCATTCGATGGCGACCGTCACTCCTGAACGGAAGTCGTGGTGGAAGCGGTTGTTGCTTGACGGCCAGGAATCATTCGACAATTACGATACGCATACGGTGGTCATGAATCTGCGATTACTCAGGGTGCTCGAGGTGGCCGCGATTTCGACTCCGGTTGTGACCTGGGCATCTGAAGACGAGGTGGCGGCGCGAGCGGTGTTCCCGGGTATGGAAGGAAGCGAGCGCTACGCTGTCCTCCATGTGACTCCCAAGTTTGTCTATAAGGCGTGGACCGCATCCGGTTGGGCCATGCTGGGCCGATGGATCAGGAATTGTGGGGTGAAGGTCGTGGTGGTGGGAGGGACTTCGCCGGACGAGCGTGTTACAGTCTCCCGGATATTGGATGGACTGTCCTTCGACGTTATCGATCTGACCGGCCGGGTCACGTTGCGTGCGCTTGGGTTTATACTGAGCCGGGCGGCGCTCTATGTTGGGACCGATACCGCCGTGACCCACATGGCTGCGGCGCTTGGTGTGCCGACCATTGCATTGTTCGGCCCCTCGAATCCGGTCAAGTGGGGGCCATGGCCGAACGACTGGCCAGCCGATTCCCCAAGTCCTTGGAAGAGGGTAGGGTCTCAGCGACAGGGCAATGTTTATGTACTGCAGGGGGAAGGCGATTGTGTGCCATGCCTCCACGAGGGCTGCGGGCGCCACGTCAACAGTACGAGTGATTGCCTGCAGCAGTTACCGGTGAGTCGGGTCATCGAAGTTGCAGATGAGTTGTTTCAGCGGCAACACGGGCATTCGGCCACAGTGGATACGTAACGAAAGCATGAGGGGAAGCTTGTGAGGCGTTTGGCAGTTACGCTGTTTCAATGGGCCGTACAGAGGTATGGCCAGCTTGTGCTGCGATCTCG
>CAYHNM010000005.1:0-12832 GCA_964357985.1 uncultured Nitrospira sp.
CTGCTGGAAACGCTTACAGATGTGTTCTACGAGGTCGATACAGAAGGACGGTTTGTCTTCATTAGCCCCGGGATCACCGCGCTACTGGGCTACCAGCCTGAAGAACTGACCGGCGCAGCCTTTTCCAAGCTGATTCCTCCCGATCAACAGGCGCACGCAAGATATCGCATCAATGACCGCCGTACAGGCCCTCGGGCGGCGCGCCGGGTCCTGCTTCAATTGCTCAAGAAACCTCAGACCACAGGCTCCGACCAGGCCCGCGTGCAGGCGGAAGTCAGCGCCAAAGGTCTCTACGATGCACGCCGGCACTATACCGGAACCCTTGGACTCATCCGGGATATGACGGGGCATCTCGCACAGACCGAGACCATTCAGCGCCTTGAAACCAGACTGCTCGAATCAGATCGCCATCGTGCGATCGCGCAGCGCTTGACCAGCCTGTCGCATGAGCTGCACGCGCCCCTCTCCGCAGTGTTGACCCACTCCCAGCGACTCCTGGAGACGATCCGTGAAGCCCAGCTTGATACCCGCCTCGAATCCCTGACCGCGCAAGCGCGGGAGGCCTCGACATATGGAGACGCGCTGGCTCGGGCCGTCGTTGATGCCGGTCTAGCCGAAGACACGCTGGGTCAGGTCATCGCCGAAGCCCTGGCTCCCGTTGCTCATCTCAACATCGTGCAGCACCACGATACGACCGGCCTCTCGGACATTGGCAGTTCACGGAACATCTGGGTGCGGATCATTCAGATTGTGGTCATCCAGGCGATTCGTCAGATGGCCGCCCGCCACACGATGCATCGACTGGACATTTTCGCGCAAACGGTCACGGCCACCGGGACACCGATCGATCCGGCGCCCGGTCTCTTTCCTGCTCCGGCACCCCGAGAGGTCGAGATTCTGATTCAAGAAACCGAATCCGCGGCAACTCTCACGACCGACTCACTACCAGCCTCCCCTGATCTCATCCAGGCCTATGAAGACATCGGCCAACTACAGGGTCGCATGGAGTGGTTAGCTCCGGCGAGGCAGCCGCTCTCAATCCGCCTGTGGCTGCCGATTCCTGAAGCGCCTCAGACACCTGAGGCACAGGCAGAGGCGGCGCCAAGCCCGCCTGAGCCGCCCGTACCGGCAACGGTCGATACTCACGTGGACACTCCGCTGCCTCCACCTTCAGACAGACCGCTCCCGAATCGAAGAATGGCCGTACGCGCCGCGGTCCAACTTCCAGCGCGAGTGACCGTCGGGCCAGCAGTCCGCGAGGGAACCGTTCACACGCTGAGTCTGACCGGAGCCACCGTCACCCTGACGGGGCCGCTCCCGAATCTATCGGGACAATCGGCCTATTTGGTGTTCAAAACCGTCGTGGGCATTCTGGAACTTCAAGCCACCGTCCACGAACGCGGCCTGCAGACCGAACCAGCCGATGACGCAGGAGAGCGCCCGGTCCTCGCATTCGAATTTTCTCCGCCCGGCGAGACCGAGCGAAAGGTCCTCGGCTCATTTATCGAAGCCGCCCAAGAACAGAGCCTGGCGATCAGCCTTGAGGCGTTACTTTCACAGCCGGATGAGGTCGCGCTTCCGGATCAGACCGGTCCAGACCGCCGGGCAATCGATCACCGGGAAGGAATCCGGGTCCGAGTCGCGCTCCCGGTACGGATTGAAGGGTCTCATGAACAGAACCCTGCCTCTCGACAACTCGGACTGGCGGTGAATTTTTCACGTGGAGGGGCCTGTCTACAGGCCAAAACGCTTCCCGGCCACGTGGGCGAGACGATCGTCTTACATTTCCCTCACGGCAATGGGCAGAGTCATTCGCAGCCTCACGAACCCGCCGCACCGGACGCCGTACTCCCGGCGCAAATTGTGTGGACCGCTCCAGACCCCACAGCTCCTTCCGAGCTACGCCCGACCCACACTGAACCGGGTCAACGTTTCGGTGTCCGTTTCATTGAACTGCCGGCCTTCGCCGAGCGCGAGGTCAATCGCGTCGTCGCCCAGCACATCGGCTCATCCATCGACTTGGATGGGATTGCCGGGCGTGCGGCCATTGTCAGCGCCAGACGAGAATGTCGGAATGTACGCGGCCAGGTCATCGCCATTACCGATGATCATGCGCGTCACCAGATTTCCCCGAATACGCCTATCGTGATTCTCTCTCCCGGCTTCGGCTGCACCCAGACCGACTACGTCGCGCTGTCAGAATTCCTGGCTCTCAATCGGCTCCGTGTCCTGCGCTACGACTACAGTAACCACGTTGGGCAAAGCGATGGCGATGTCCTTCAGACCACACTGCGGAGCATGCAAGCCGATCTGCAAACAGTCCTCGAATTTGCGCATACGACGTGGCCCACGGCCTCTCTCGCCATCCTGGCCGAAGATGTCGCGGCCCGAGTCGCGCTGAAAGTCGTCGCGCAACGTCCTGTGGCCCATCTACTTCTACTGGCCAACCCGGTGCTCGATATTCAGACCGCGCTGTCGACCGAGCACCATCATGACCTCCTGGCCGACTACCAGCACGGTCTCAGACGCGGCAGTGGGAATGTGTGGGGCCTCAATGTCAATGTCGATCAGTTCCTGAGCGACATCATCGCCGGCCACTATGCCACACTGGCCACGACGGTGACCGATCTGTCCGCACTGACCGTCCCGATGGTCATCCTGAACTCTCCGTCAGCGGACCCCTCGATGCGGCATCCCTTTCCCAGCCCAGACGAATCACTTCGAGCCTTGCCGACAATGCCAACCACCGTCTCGATCCCCAGCGCATTGTCGGTCACTGGCCGCACCTTCGACGCCCGTTTACTCGCGTCATTCCACACGCTACTCACAGAGATTGCTCGTGTGTGCTTCTCCGGAGACGCACAGCCGGCCATACACACACCGACCAGTCATGATATTTCCAAACAGTATCTCCTCGAACGTGAACGCATTCGGATCCGCCACCACGTCTCGCAGTCGACTCGAGACGCCTTGTGGATCGCGCATCTCGCCCAGCTTCCGCAGCTCGGCACCTTGCATCACCATGCGCGACTGCTTCAAGAACTGTATCAACAGGCCCTCCCGCTTGAACCCGGTATGCGCATACTGGATATCGGATGCGGCACGGGAGAGTTCGCGCACACGCTCGCCATCAATCGCATGTATCACCTGCTCCACGCGTCACATGCGCCGCAACGCCCCATACACTATGTCGGCATCGACCATTCCCAGGAAACGGTAGTGTCTGCAGAACAAACCTTCACGGTGCTGTATCAGGAGTTACAATCCATGTTTTCCAAGGTCGCCACTCCAACGACCGCCGTGACAACTGAGTGGGGTATCCACGTCCCGTCCTCACGTGATTCTGTCGACCGGATCGTCAGTCATCTCTCGCTGTCCTTTGCCTCCTCTCCCCTCACTTTCCTACGGCAGGCGGTCCGGACGCTCGCGCAAGAGGGGCGCCTCATCGTGACGTGTGTACAGCCGCACACAGACCTTGCCAGGCTCTATCGTGAACAGCTTCATCACGCCGGACAGGATGAGTTGTCTCCTGCAGCTCAAATTTTCCTCCACTATCTTGGACGACTGCACGAAGCGATTCGCCATGGACTGCTGCACTCCTTTGACCGAGAACAACTGTCCGACCTCTTGACTCATGCCGGTGCAACTCCCCTTCGAATCGTGCCTGTCCTGGATGGGCAACTCCTGCTCGCTACCGCCCGAAAGGGGAAATCCGCTGGCTGAAACCGCGGTCGGTGTGTATACTCGCCCCTGTTACCTAACATCCTCTCTTCCCCGTTCCCCCGGCCTCACACCTGGGAAAAGAGGAAGCACGACCACCCCTCTGGATAGATATGACTGACCACCCTCTTCGCCATGCCACCGCTTCATCCACCGCGCTCACTCCGCTCCAGAGACTAACCCGGTTTACCCAGGATATGGGGACGTTCACGGACCGCGCCGTGATCGCCAAGCGCATTCTTCTCGAACTCTGTGACGCGACCACCTCCCACCAAGGCGCGCTGTACTTGTTGGATCGTGAACATGATCAATATGATCGCGTGATGACCGTCGGCATTCAGAACACATCGGCGGCACTCCCCTCCTTGACTCCGACTCACGCACTCATTCAATCACTCGCCCGTGAACATCATATCCTCTCGGTCACGGACGTAGCGGACATCCCTCCGATCAAGCCGGAATTAGCCGACACCTTGCGGGCAACCCAATCGTCATTGGCCGTCCCGCTTCTCAACAAAGGCCGATTGATCGCCTTTGCGTTGCTTGGCCTTCCCTCGGACCGGCCGCTCGATCATGCGGATGGACGGGACCTCCTCACCGCCCTGGCGCAGAGTGGGGCCAACGCCCTGGATTCCATCCTGGTGAACGACGATCTCCACCAGTCTCAAACGCTCATGCGCCGAACCGATCGACTTCGCTCATTGGAAATCATCGCCGGCGGGTTTGCCCACGAAATCAGGAATCCCCTGACGTCGATCAAAACCTTTATTCAGTTGGCCCCGGAACGAAAGGACGACACGGAATTTATCCATGACTTCAGCCGCATCGTCCTAGACGACGTGCACCGGATCGAACGGCTGATTCAGGAAATTCTGGACTACGCCCGCTATATGGAGCCCAAGTTGACGGATGAGGATCTCAACGAGATCGTCACCTCCTGTCTGTATTTCATCGAAGTGAAGGCGGACAGCAAACGGATCAAGATTGAAAAACAGTTGGCGCCTGAGCTTCCTCGTGTCATGTTAGATCGTCAACAAATAAAGCAGGTACTTTTGAATCTGCTGCTCAACGCCATCGACGCGATGGGAGACGGTGGCGGGCAGCTGAGGGTTCGCACACACCGGATCATGAAACCGGGGGCAGCGGTGTGGACCCAGATTGAGATTGAAGACAGCGGTCCGGGTATTTCCAAGGCCAACCTGGAACACATCTTCGATCCGTTCTTCACGACGAAGCACACCAGCGGTGAGCATGCGGGGACAGGCTTGGGATTGACGATTGTGCATCAGATTATCCAAGAGCATAGCGGTGAAATTCAGGTCGAGAGTACCGAGGGAGTGGGAACCACGTTTTCCGTGAATCTTCCGGCCCTCCCGATAGACTAGGAGTACTGTGGAAAGTCCAGCCATGAAAAAGCGCGTTCTCTTGATCGACGACGAAGCCCGCGTCCGGACTTCACTGAAGATGGTGCTTGAGCCGAACTACGAGATCCTCCAGGCCGCGGATGCCCAGGAAGGCCTCGATACCTTCAGAAAAGAAGGGCCCGATCTGGTCCTGCTCGATGTCATTCTCCCGGGAACCGACGGACTGGCCGTGCTGGAAACCCTGCGTTCTGAAAGTCGGATGACTCCCGTGATCATGCTGACGGGCACGAAGTCGGTCAAGACCGCCGTCGACGCGATGAAACTGGGCGCCGCCGACTATTTATCCAAGCCCTTTGACGTCGAAGAATTGCGCATCGTCGTGGATCGTGCGCTCAGCTCTCAGGCGCTCGAACGCGAAGTGAAACAGCTCAGGGCGCAAGTCGTCCAGCGCTATGCCTTCCACAACCTCATCGGCAAAAGCCAAGGGATGCAAGAGATCTACGCGAAGATCGAGCAGGTCGCGGATAGCCGAACCACAGTGCTGATTACCGGCGAAAGCGGAACGGGAAAAGAGCTCGTCGCAAAAGCCCTGCACTACAACAGCGGACGGCGTGAACGGCCATTTATTGCCCTGAATTGCGCGGCTCTCCCGGAAACGCTGATTGAGAGCGAGCTCTTTGGCCACGAGAAAGGCTCCTTTACCGATGCCACGGCCAGACGCGTCGGCCAGTTTGAACTCGCCAATACCGGCACTCTGTTCCTAGACGAAATCGGCGATCTCAGCGCCATGACGCAAGCCAAGCTCCTGAGAGTTCTCCAGGAACGGGAGTTTACGAGAATCGGTGGCGTTCAATCGATCAAGGTCGATGTCCGGATCGTCGCCGCCACCAACAGAAATCTCGAAGACATGGTGCGCAAGGGGCAATTTCGCGAAGATCTCTACTACCGCATCAACGTCATTTCGCTGTTTCTTCCTCCGCTCCGCGAACGGGGTGAAGATATTCCCCTGCTCGCCAAGCATTTCCTGGCCAAACGAGTCGAGGAAGAAAAACGCCCGCATATCGAATTTGGAAAAGAAGCCCTGGAGGTTCTAACGCGCTATCCTTGGCCGGGAAACGTCCGGGAAATGGAAAATATCATCGAGCAAGCCTTTATCTGGTCACAGAATTGCCCGCAGATTACTCAGGAACATCTGCCGACCATCATGAAAAGCGACTCGCGATCATCCTCACTCCGCGATGACACCCTCGCCGGCCGGATGTCCCTTGAAAAAGCCGTCATGGAATTCGAGCGGGAAATCATTCTTGATGCCTTAAAACGAACCAACTATGTTCAAACCCACGCAGCCAATTTATTAGGAATCAGTCGGCGGATGCTGAAATACCGGATGGATACCTTGGGAATTGGCCGACCGGACAATGGGAGCAGTCAAGAACCAGAGCCGCCTGTGCAGGAATAACACACCCCCCTGTATCGACCGCGTCATTTTCAACACGACGTTTGCATTCTTCAGTCAGACCAGCTACGTAGTCAAACGTTCAAGTGATCTACATATAGACTTTCTACGTAGACTCCCCCCTGCGGATTGATCATCCCGAGTAAGTGCCTGAAAAGGAACAAGTATTGCTTGACAGGTTACGTAGTTGGGGGTACATGAGCACTATGAGCACAACAATTTCTCAAGACGGATCCCAAACAAAGCCGACGGTTCTTGTCGTCGATGACGAGGCCGGACCGCGCGATGCGCTCAAAGTCATCTTGCGGCCCTTCTTCAACATCCGCTCAGCCGACAACGCACAAGCCGCACTCGACGTCTTGAGCCATGAATCCATCGACCTCATTACGCTGGATCAGAAACTCCCCGATCGCCAGGGCATCGACCTCCTGCAGGACATTAAACACGATCACGCCGATATCGAAGTCATCATCATTACCGGCTACGGAAGTCTGAAGTCCGCCATGGAAGGTATTCGCCATGGCGCGGCCGGCTATCTGCTCAAGCCATTTAATGTCACCGAACTAATTTCCCTCATCAGCCAGACGCTTGAGAAAAAACAGCGCCTGGACCTCCTCCGAAAGGTCCTGACCAATTCGACCGCCTTATGGGCCGGTGATGAAGAGGGACGGCGTGCGTGGGACACTCTGAAGACCAGCTATTTTGCGATTGGAAAGCGTGAGGAGCAGGATAGCTCGTCCGGATCACCGGACCTTCTCCCACTGCTCTCAGATCTCCTGGAAGCCAAAGATCGGCACTTGCTGAATCATTGCAGCCGCGTCAGCTTCTACGCCACGTTACTCGCCAATCGCCTCAGCCTGACTCTTGCAGAACAAAAGTCCCTGGCTATCGGGGCCTTCCTGCACGACATCGGCAAGGTCAGCCTCCCGAATTATCATTATTCGGATGAGCCAATCCTGCCTTCCGGGGAAAGCGCCTACTCCAAGGAACATTGCGAAACAGGCGCACGGATGATTCTTCCCCTTGGCTATCCGGCCGAGGTTGGTCAGGTCATTTCCTATCACCATGAACGGTGGGACGGATCAGGCTATCCACATGGACTTCAGGGAGAAGGGATTCCCTTGCTGGCCAGAATCGTCAGCATCGCCCAGATGTTCGATCACCTGACAGCCGAAGTCCCCGGACGATCGCCGCTCCCGGTGGATCAGGCCATCCAGCAAATCACCCTTCAGGCCAATACCTACTTCGATCCCATGCTGGCGGATCAATTTGCTCGGGTCGCGACCGAATGTAAAGCGTCGCTCCCAGCGATGGCGATCGCAACCACGCCGAGCAGCGTCTCCGGCCTGTAGAAGGCAGCCTACTCAGATTCGTCATTCCCCGGCATCGGCAATGAGTTCTGCCGCCGTCTCACGCACTTTCTTCGTCACCGTCAGCCCGCCTAACATTCTGGCAATTTCGTTCTCACGCCCCTGCCCAATCAGCGGATGTACCGTCGTCACGGTTCGATTGCCGTCCTGCGACTTCTCGACACAGAGATGATGCTGCCCCTGCGCAGCGACTTGAGGAAGATGGGTAATACAGAACACCTGATGATAGCGGCCTAACCCACGGAGGCGCTTTCCGATTGCGGCAGCCACCGCCCCGCCTACTCCCGTGTCGATCTCATCGAAAATCAGCACAGGGACGCGATCTCGTTCTGCCAGCACCGTCTTCAGTGCGAGCATGACTCTGGACAACTCTCCGCCTGAGGCGACTTTTGAGAGAGGCTTCGCCGGCTCTCCGGCATTCGTCGACAGGCGAAACTCCACCTGATCAATCCCATCAGGACCGAACTCCAGGTCGCCGGCATCCGCGGTTACGTGAATCTCAAAGACCGTCTGCCCCATTTTCAGCGCCTCAAGCTCCTGACGCACCACTTTGGCCATGCGCTTGGCCGCCTCCCCGCGCTTCAGGAATAATTGCCGCGCCAGCAGCGCCAGATCGGCCTGTTGCTCATGGATGCGTTGACGCAGTTTACCCAGTTGCTCATCAGAACCTTGCAACTCCTCCAACTCATCTTTGATCTTCCGATGAGCCGCCAGCACTTCTAGCAACGACCCGCCGAACTTCTTTTTCAATTTCTGGATGACCGCCAGCCGATCCTCAATCACGCCCAGCCTTGCAGGATCGGCTTCGACCCGCTCAGCATAGTCGCGCAGCTGTCCCGCCATTTCCTTCAACACCACTTTCGCTTCAACGGTCAGCCTGGTCAGCTCTCCGACCGTGGAGTCAATCAGCAGCAATTGACCCAGAGCGCGCTCCGTCAATGCCAGTTGAGCCAGGATGCCCTGCCCTTCCGCATTCACCCGCTCCATCGCTTCAGCGGCTAACGCACCGATCTGCTGCGACGAACTGAGCCGACGGCGCTCATTTTGCAATTCCTCGTCTTCTCCCTCGCGCAACGCGGCCTCGTCTAATTCGGCACATTGGAACCTGAGTAATTCCTCGCGCTGCGTCCGGTGCTGAGATTCACGAATCAATCGATCTCGCTCCTCGCAAGCCCCCTTCCAGGCCTCATACTCCTGTCGATACGCGGCACCGCGCTCTTGAAGATTGCCGAAGGCATCCACGACGCTACGCTGTGTCGCCGTCGCCAAGAGGGACTGCTGATC
Organism: uncultured Nitrospira sp.; assembly: GCA_964357985.1. Lineage (GTDB taxonomy): Bacteria > Nitrospirota > Nitrospiria > Nitrospirales > Nitrospiraceae > Nitrospira_D. Next base: position 9,195 of record CAYHNM010000005.1, read on the forward strand.
GTGCTGCCCATGGAGATCAACGAGCGTACCGCCCAGTTCTTCCAGAGCATGCAGCGAGCTCATGGTTCCGTTCAGGTAGACCCGGTTACGTCCGGATCGGGCGATCACCCGCCGCACAATCAGCTCTGAGTCCTCAGGACCCAGGATTCCTTGATCACGAAGACGGGCTTGGAGGGGATGGCGATCAGGCAGGTGAAAGGCCGCCTCAAGGGACGCCTCTTCTGTCCCAAAACGAATCTGGTCGGCGGACGCTCGTCCGCCGACCAGCAGGGCAATGGCATCGATCAGAAGGGATTTTCCGGCCCCCGTTTCTCCGGTGAGAACGGTAAAGCCGGGCTCAAACCGTAAGCTGAGCTCTTCCAGAATGGCGAAATTGACGATGCGCAGCTCGGTGAGCATGGCTGCGTGCGTGCGAACGCGCTACGCGGTCCCCGCGTGCTGGGCCAACAAAGAATCAATCGTTTCTTTGAACTGGCGCTTCGGACGCGCCCCGACCAACTTTTCCACAACCTGCCCATTCTTGAAAAACAGAATCGTCGGGATACTCATCACCTGATACCGCCCGGCAACTTCAGGATTTTCATCGGTGTTCAGCTTCCGGACTTTCAGCTTCCCTGCATATTCCTTCGCGAGCTCATCGACAATCGGCGCCACCATCTGACAGGGTCCGCACCAGACCGCCCAGAAATCGACCATGACAAGCTCACTGGCCTTCATCACATCTGCGTCCCAGGTGGAATCTTCAACTTTTAATGTATCACCAGCCACGTCCGGAACCTCCTTCAGCTAAGATACCGACGATAAGAATCAAGGAGCGCATCGTACCCCACCCCCATTTAGGGTGTCAAATGAGACACTGACTGCCCCCCACCAAAAGGAGATCTCCAGTCACCAGCTATCTGAATGCCGGAGACGCCATCGGTGTTGCTCCATCATCGTCCCGGGCTTCCACCCGTCGATGTGCCGGACTGAGACCGTCCATAGGGACCAGTCGGCGATGCCCATGGCAACCCACGTTCGCCCCACAGCAGCGGACTGAGTATCGACCGCATCACCTGAGTTCCGAAGTTCTCCGTCCAGCCGATACCGGTCAAATTCAGCATGAAATTGTACTGCGCCCGGTCCGGGAACTGCAGATAGAACAGACCCAGCGACCAGCATTTGCATGGGTTTTGATACAAGGCAACCACGTCATACTCAGGGCTCTTTCTGGTCTTGATATCGTAGTACCCTTTTGCTCCGATCGTCCATCCCCAGGGAGTTCTGAACCCGCCTCCCGCCGTAGCAAACTGAATCTCCTGCGTCGGAGCATAGACTTCATTGAACGAAATGGGGTTCCAGATATCCCCCCGTCGCTCGCGATTGCCGTCCCGGGAATACCGCTGCCCGACTTCGAGATACCAATTGCTCGAGTCTTGAATCCGGAGATCCGTATTCCACTGACTGAGTGCACCTCGATAGGGATCGAAGAAGGCATCCACCGTCAGATACTGATTGATCGTCGGGCGTTGCGCCCCGACGTTTCCGGCTCCGCGCCCAAACGCCTGAGCCGCCATCTGCGCTTGAGTGACTTGCGGAGCCGTATTGCCGATGACCGCCCGCATCCATACATCTGAAAATTTTCTTCCTTGAATCGCCACCGTGGCCGGTTGCAAGGGCTGCGTGAGCGACCCTAGCGGGGGGATCGCCGTGGAGCTGAAGTCGCGAGCCCTCGTCTGCACCGCTCCGGCGTGATAACTCTGGGCCACCGTCAAATCGAGCCAATTAAACGTATTGCTCCCGTCATGCTCGAGGATACGATTGCGCAAGGCGTAGGTCAGCAAATTCTTTTTCGGCAGGTCATCGATTTGATCGATCTGCGCGATTTGCGACTGATCGGTCCCCGGCACATATTCATACATCACGGTCGGCTCGATGGTGTGCAAGAGACTGCCCCCTCCGTCCAACCCGAATCGCCGGCTTAGCTTCGACGTGGCATCGACTCCCGCCCAGAAAGTTTCTCGATGGAGCGAGGCATCAGACTGCGCGCCACGGGTATAGTAGACCTCACGAAATTTGGCCTGCGGGGTAAGGCCGACGACATGACCGAGATCGATAACATCCGTAGAAATCCCCGGCACGACATTCACACGATTCAGGGCGAACCCTTCTTCGCGATAAAAATTGACGTAGTCCCCTTCCATCCCGAACAACAAGGGTGAGTTGAAGAGCGCGACATTCGGCAAGGTGTAGCCGGTCTCCGGCAAGCGCTGAAACGTATCTTTTCCTCCGGACTGAAGAGGCTGCAGGTATTGCCCGAGGATGTACGCATTCCCGTAAGGCAGCCGCTGATTCAACAGCAAGTTCGACTCATTGCTGGGTAAGGCCCGCTGGGTACCGGAGTTACTCAACTGCTGGAGGTAGTTGGGGTCGGTGACAAAATTCGCGTTCCCCCGCAACAGCAGCGTTTCGGTAAACTGCTGTGTGTGCGTCCCGGCGATCAACGCGCGCGCGCGTTTCACGTCTGAACTGGTCTGATCCACTCCGGTGACGTTCGGCAGCGCAGTCTGCTGCAGATAACTCACATACCACTGGCCCCTGGATTTCTGGTCGATCACATAGCGATATTCCACATCGCTCCCGTAACCGAGCTTGCTGTAGTAGGACGGCGCGATGGTCAAGTCCTGACTCGGATTGATCGCCCAGTAAAAACTGTCCTGGATGTGTGTACCAAAACGACTATCGAAGCCCACCTGAGGAACCAGAAATCCGCTCCGCCGATTCGACAAGGGATAGGTGATCGTGGGAATCGGCACGACCGGCACATCCGCGACACACAGCCACGCTCCTTTCAACGCCAACGTGTCTCCGACGTTCAAATCCATATCGTCAAACCTGAACCGCCAGGCCGGCACCTCTCCGTCCTGCGCATCGCAATTGGTAAACTCCCCCTCTTTCACGCGATAGTGATATTCGGAGAACCGCTGCAGCAGCCGCCCACTCACGAGCGTATTGGATTGGGGGACATACAGCTGTCCATGGGTAATAACCCCGGCCTCGGTATTCACATTGAAGTCCATCCGCTCAGTCGTCACGTCGGCCTGCGGATCGATCAGATGCACATGCCCCGACGCATGGACCACGCCGGAGAGCGCTTCAATGGTCACATGATCAGCCGTCAGGCGCATGGCGCCCTGCTGGATCACTACGGACCCATCCGCCTCGTACACATCCTGGTCCTGGCGATAGTCGATTCGATTGGCCGTGACATCGAGGGGAGGAGATCCGGATGCCGAGGTGCCCGGAGTCACCGACTTGGATTTGGCCCAGACGAGACAGGGAAGACAGAGAAGCAGAACGGCCACGAGAACACAAAGCCTGTCCGCTGTCCATGACCGTCCACGCACCATGCTAACCCCTGAGCGGAGACAAGCCGCAGCCACGGACCAACGCTTTCACCTCGCCCACCAGCATGAGCGATCCGGTCACACAAATCAGATCCTGTGCGGTTGCCCGAGCCTTGGCCAGCGCCAGCGCATCGGCTGCGCCCGGTACAATATGACAGAGCGAGAACCGGGATCCGATCGCCTCCCGCAGTTCCTGCACCGAAGCCGAGCGGGGCATATCCGCCTGCGTCAACACCGCTTCAGAGACCAGCC
>CAYHNM010000005.1:12932-16439 GCA_964357985.1 uncultured Nitrospira sp.
GCCTTCTCAAATCCGATAGCGTCTTCAGTCGTACCGAGATATTCCTGGTGGTCCAGCGCAATCGTGGTAATCGCGCAGGCCTCCGGCTCCACCACATTCGTCGCATCGAACCGTCCGCCCAGCCCGACTTCCAACACCGCCACCTCGACTCCGGACTCGGCAAAGTGGAGAAACGCCATCGCCGTCGTCAGCTCGAAGAATGTCGGAGTCAGGTCGGACGGCACGCTTGCCTGAAGCCGCTCAGTAAACTCCGCCACCTGCGCTTCAGCGATCATGGTCTGGTTGACTCGAATCCGCTCGCGAAAATCAACGAGATGCGGAGACGTGTACAACCCCACACGATAGCCGGCTGCCTGCAGCATGGCCGCCGTCATGGCCGCCGTCGAGCCTTTGCCGTTGGTGCCGCCGATGTGCAGACTCCGGAACCGCCGCTCGGGATTACCCAGCCGGCCCAAGAGCGTCCGCATGGTCTCAAGCCCCAGCTTGATTCCATGCTTCTGGAGTCCGTAGAGATACTCGATGGCGGATGAATAGGTCATGAACTGGGCCGGGCAGGATGCACTGCACTAGAAATGAGCGACGAGGGTGCTGAGTGTCTCTTTTAACTGTTTGCGCTCGACGATCATATCGATCATCCCATGCTCGAGGAGAAACTCCGCCCGCTGAAACTGATCGGGCAGCTGCTGTTTGATCGTCTGCTCGATCACGCGAGGGCCGGCAAACCCGATGAGGGCTTTCGGCTCCGCAATGATGACATCGCCCAACATGGCAATACTGGCCGTGACCCCTCCGAAGGTCGGATCGGCCAGGATAGAAATAAACGGCAACTTGGCTTCGCCCAGCTTGGCCACGGCAGTCGACGTTTTCGCCATCTGCATCAACGAGAGAATCCCTTCCTGCATGCGCGCGCCGCCAGAAGCCGTCACCAAGACCACGGGAAGCTTCTTCTCCAGCGCACGATCGACCGCCCGGCAAAACTTTTCCCCGACGACCGATCCCATGCTTCCGCCCATAAAGCTGAAGTCGAACACGCAAAAGACGACCGGCTGTCCCTCGACCAGCCCTTCGCCGCTCATCAAGGCATCCTTGCGCCCGGTTTTTTCCTGCTGCGCCTTGACCCGATCTCTATAGGATTTTGTATCGTGAAAATTCAGCGGATCCTTGGCTTCCAACTCCGCGTCCCACTCCTTGAACGTCCCGAGGTCGACGAGCAACGCAATACGCTCCATCACAGAGATGGGAAAATGATAGTCGCACTTCGGACACACCTTGTTGTTGCGATCGACTTCCTTGCGATAGACAATTTCCCGACAGTGGTTGCACTTGAGCCACATCCCCTCGGCCACTTTGGACCGCGGTGGCACTTCGGAGCCGGCTGTTTTCTGTTTCTTGAACCAGGCCATAGTCGTATCCTCTTGCTCAGACCATCACTTCCGAACATCCGCGCGACGCACTCGCCGCACGGGAGTGCAGAATAGCATAGCCATCAAAACGATTCACGTGCAATTCGTTGGGAGACGCTTCAGAAGGAACGAGAGCTAGAGCCCGTCCGGAGAGAGAACCAATCGATACAACATCCACAACCCAAGCCCGACACTCCCCAGGCTCGCAGCTCCTTGCACCGCAAAAAACGCCCGCTGCCCGATAGCCTGTGAATAGATGACCGGCACACTCAGGGTCAGCCCGATCATCAGCATGCCGCCGATTGAACCGAGACCAAACACCGCGATGTAGAGCAATCCCTGCCCGATGCCGCTGGTGTTCGACACGATCACCAACATCAAGGCCGCGGACCCAGCCACACCGTGGGCCATCCCGATCAAGAGAGGCCGGAGCGACTGCCTGGCCCAATGCGGATGGGCATGATCCTCACGCCGACGATGGCTGTGCAAATGCACATGCGGTTCGCCGTCATGCACGTGGCTGTGCAGATGCCACCTCTCACGGAACAGCTTGAGTGCCAGCGTACCCCCGAGCACGACGAGCAAGAGCCCCACGCCGCTTTCGGCCAACAACGCAAACGGTTCCGGAATATGAATCCCTGAGACCAGCACCACAGCACCGACCAGCATCAGCGTCAGGGTATGTCCCACTCCCCACCAGAGGCCTACAAGACCGGAGGCCCGCATGGAGGGGCGCTCCGCAAGGACAGTGGACACCGCAGCCAAATGATCGGCGTCGAGGGCATGGCGAAGCCCAAGCAGAAATCCGACGCTGAGAAAAGTGAGGAGGTTCGATTCAAGCATGGAGGCCACTTACCAGGAGTCGGGGCACAGATATCGGTTGTGCGGACTGAAGATCACCCGCCACGGGCATGCATTTCCAAGTGAGGATCGCCACGGAGTTGATCGATCGCGATCAGCTTTCCATTGCGCAACCCGACCTGCTCCAGGGCCTTGCGTGATTCAGCGCCCCGATCGCGACGGCCTTGCCACCCTTCACCGATCAACTCGCGCATCCGTTCAGGACTGGCGCCGGCTCGCATGGGCTGTCGAAGATCGGTTCCCTTCGCCGCATAGAGACACAAGTACCACATCCCGTCGGCAGTCACGCGACTCCGATCGCAGGTCGAGCAGAACGGCTGCGTCGTCGACGCAATGATGCCGAACGTCGTCCCATCCTGCAGGAGAAATCGCTGCGCTGGCGCGGTTCCACGCCCGGGCACGGGAACAATCGGACCATAGTGTTGCGTCAAGGTTTCGAGGATCGCCGCTTGCGACAAGACCTTCGCCATCGCCCAATCATTCGCCCCGCCGACGTCCATATATTCAATGAACCGGACCTCGGCCCGATAGTGTTTCGCAAACTCGATCAGTGCCACCAGTTCGTCATCGTTAAATCCACGGATCGCCACGGTGTCGAGCTTGAGCCCGGTGAATCCCGCTCGTCCGACCGATTCAATCCCCTCGATGACTCGCGCAAACTCATCCCGCCGCGTCAGCTGACGGAACCGCTCAGGGCGCAGCGTATCCAGACTGACCGTGACTCGATGCAGTCCGGCCTCATACAACTCCTGCGCATTATCCGCGAGCAAAATGCCGTTCGTGGTGAGCGCAATCTCAGAAATTCGCCGGTCTTGCAGCAGCAGCCGGACCAGACGAGACAAGTCCCTCCGCAACAGGGGCTCACCGCCGGTCAGCCGGACCTTATCGACACCTAAATCGGCAAAATAGCCGGTCAGCGTCGCCATCTCCTCGAAGCTCAGGACGTCTTCGCGCGGCAACCAGACATAGTCTTCTTCCGGCATGCAGTACTGGCAGCGAAGATTGCAGCGGTCCGTGACGGAGAGCCGCAAACTGCCCAGCGGCCGGCCATGAGCATCCCGCACTTTGGGAGGAGAGAAACTGTCAGGCAATTGCGACATGTGTATTACTCATCGCCCGTTGCGCACGACAAACTACGGATGCTCTTCCACCCACACTTCACCCTCAGGCGTGTGCTCAAGCTTCCAAATGGGAGTGATCTGCTTCAGCTCATCGATGGCCCACTTGCAAGCCTGGAACGCTT
>CAYHNM010000006.1:0-3240 GCA_964357985.1 uncultured Nitrospira sp.
ATGAAGGCGAAAAGATTATTTTCGGCGGAGTTGGGAAGAATAAAGAGCAGGGCGCCATCGGCAAGGGGCAGTGTCCGCTCTGTCACGCATTCCATGCTGGCATGTTGGGTGAACGTGCTCCCAATCTGAACGGCTTGCCCGAGCGCGCTGGCAAAGAGCGTCTGGAGGATCCGAAGTATTCGAAGGGCAATGCAGCCAAGCGTGACTACTCTCAAAAGGAAGCCTTCCCTGGATCCGGCACCGCAGAAAATGGCCAGGAGTATATTGCGGAATCCCATGCCTGTCCGAACTGCTACGTGGTGGCTGGTTTCGGCGTAAAGGGAACCAATGACAAGGAAAGCCCGATGCCGGCGATTCACAAGCCGCCGATATCGCTCAGCCTTGATGAGCTCGCAGCCGTGGATACCTGGCTGTATGTCCGCGAGGGCCGAGATGCTCCGTCATTCGACGACATCGTGAAGTCATACGAGAAGTTTATTCCTGAAGCGGATCGGCCGAAGAAGCAGGAAGAAAAAACCGGTCCGCCCAGCGCTCTTATGGCTGACGGGACCGAGCCTGTCGACCAGATATTTGCAAAGGCACAGTGCGTAGCTTGTCACACGATTCCTGGTATCCCAGGTGCGAATGGGACGATCGGTCCTAAGCTGGTCGAAGGGACGAATGCTCCTGGCCGCATCAAGGATAAGGATTATAAAGGAACGGCTAAGTCGACCTCAGACTACATCATGGAGTCGATTGTCTCACCCAGTGCTTATGTGGTGAAGCCATTCCCGGACAATACGATGCCAAAAGTGTTTGGTCAGAAACTCAGTGCGGGAGCGCTTAAGAAAATCGTGGATTACCTCTCGCAAGTCTATGAGGGGAAAGAGCCTCCAAAGATTTCGTAACTGAGCTGTGAATCTTTTTAGACCAAAGGGAGTGAACCCATGAAAGCATTGATGTCAGTCGGCGCGCTGGTAGGGGCAATTGCGCTCCTCCTGCTAGTCGGGATGATCCTCGACGTCGTCCCGTCGAATACCGTCCGCTTAGTCGAAGGCTACATGCCTATCCAAATGTTACTTGAGGTGGCCTGCTTCGTTGTCGGCTTTGCCGGATTGAGCTATATGCTCAATTCAATGGGCATGGCGGTTCCCAGGTTCTGGCAGGGAATCGGATTCTGGGCGTTTGTGTTGCTCTATTTGAAGTTCCGCGTCTATCCGCCCATCCCGTTCAGCGTTCGCGCTATGTATGGGACGGTGTCTCTCGTCGCGGTCTTCATGTGGGTGTCCGCGAACGAGGACGACTGGAAGAAGTTTAAGCAGCCGATCATGAACGTCCTCGATGCTCAGAGTGGAGCGAACAAGATGCTCCGCTACGCGTATCTCGTTCTGATTCCAGTCCTGGTTGGTTTCACCTCCTTCAATGCGATGAGGCCAAAATCTGAAGAGCCGGTTGAGTTGCGCACGGTGCATCCGGCTCCTCCGGCCAGCACGAAAGTTCATGGTAAGACCTATACCCTTCAGACTTCCCAGAATCCGTACCGTGTCAATCCGGAAGGGAAGTTTGACCAGGAATACAGCAACAAGCTGATCGTCGAGCAGGGCATGGGGCGCTTGATGGCGCCGAATGCCAATCCGTTTGATGAGAAGAACCAGGGTTACTTGAAGTATGTGAAAGAAGGCGGAGAGATCTTCTTCCAGAATTGTCACTTTTGCCACGGAGACAATTTGAACGGCCGTGGTTTGCATGCCTTTGCGTTCAACCCGATTCCCGCCAACTTTACTGATCCAGGCACAATCGCTCAGCTCCAGGAAACGTTCATTTTCTGGCGCGTCGCCAAGGGCGGTATCGGATTGCCGAACGAAGGTTTCCCCTGGGCCTCAGTTATGCCGCCATGGGAACAGCATTTGACCGTCGATGAGATTTGGAAGGTCATTTTGTTTGAATACTGGCATACGGGTTACTACCCCAGGACCTGGGACTAAGTCGTCCTCTGGCATAACGGATAACCCTGGATTACGACATGAGGAAAAAAATGATGAATACGTCGATGGGCAAAAAAGCAGGGATCGTCCTTGCCTCGGCCTTTGGACTGGCGCTGTTCTCTGCCGGTCCGTTGGTCCTCACGGCTTCTGCTGAAGAAGTTCCGCAAGGGTTTAAGAAGGGTGAGTTAGCGCCAGAGCCAGCGGCCGATATGATTGAGGCCGGGAAGCGCGTCTACTTTACCAAGTGCGTCTGGTGTCATGGAGTCGATGGAGCCGGCGACGGGCCTGGCGCCGACCGACTCTGGCCGCGCCCACGCAATTTCAATCAGGGGACCTTTAAGATCCGGCATACGGCCAGCGGTGAATTGCCATTGTTCGATTCCAAAAAGCCGACTCCCGGGCAGAACGATCTCTTTGAGACGGTCACCCATGGCTTGCCCGGTTCGGCCATGCCTTCTTGGGAAGGTATCTTGACCGAAGAACAACGTCTTCAAGTGTTATCGTTCGTCACCACGCAGTTGGTGAAGGATCGGAAGTTCACCGATAAGCAGTCAGAATCCCAGACGATTCTTCAGATGGCCGATTTGAAGCCGAAAGAGGCGACAGAGGAAAGCAAGAAGAGAGGATCCGAGCTGATCGTTGAAAAGAAGTGCGTGGAATGTCACGGCATGGAAGGCCGTGGCGATGGTAACGCCTTCAACCTGAAGGATGACTGGGGTTTCTCGATTCAGCCGGCCAATTGGCACAAGTGCTGGAATTTCCGTGGAAGCCGCCAAGATCCGTATAACGTCGCCAACATCTTCCGAACCTTCTCAACCGGTGTGAACGGCACTCCGATGCCTTCATTTGCCGATAACACGAGCGTCGACGAGCGTTGGGATATTGCCAACTTCGTGAATTCGTTGTGTGAAAGAGACCCGGAAGGAAAACCGCTTCCGATCGATCCACAGACGGATAAGCCGAAAGTCAACTTCGTGCTTCCATCGAATCCGGTGGAAGGTGAAATCCCAATGGATATGGAGAACGAAGCCTGGCAGAAAACCCAGAAGCGCCTTATCGCCATGGGTGGTCAGATCACGCATAAGCCACGTAACTTCGTGAACCGGATCGATGATCTCTGGGTTCGGTCGCTGTATAACGAAAAGTCGATTGTGTATTTGATCGAGTGGGACGATCGTACCAAGAGTGTGGCCGAAGGGAAATTGCCCTGGGCTCCGACTCAGGTCAACATCGATGTGAAGGAGCAGGATCCGAAGACGGGTGAAGAAGGATCCAT
>CAYHNM010000006.1:3340-15515 GCA_964357985.1 uncultured Nitrospira sp.
TTCTCAAGTCTGAATGGAAGAACGGTCGTTGGTACGTCATGATTCAGCGTCCAGTCGGGAACAAGAAGGACCAGGATTATGACGAGGACACGCTGTTCGAAATGGGGAAATACATCCCGACCGTGTTCTTTGCCTGGGATGGTCATAACGGTGATGCAGGACGCAAGATGGCCGTCTCGGCTTTCTACTACACGTTCATGCAGCCGCCGACGCCCCGTGAAGTGTATATCTATCCGTTCGTCATTGCCGGCGGGATCGTGTTGTTGGAAGCATGGGTTCTGACGCGCCGCGCAAACAAGCGGAAGGGCAAGACGCTCTAAGCGCACTCCGTACGCGAGTGGCTGAGCAGCGAATGAAGGGGGTGGGGTAACCCACCCCCTTCGTGTTTTTACGCCATGAAGCGGTAGATCTGTATGAATGTAACGGGAGTCGTGCTGGCCGGTGGCAAGAGCCGACGGATGGGGGAGGATAAGCGTTTCCTGACGGTAGGGGAGGAGACGTTACTGACGCGAACCACCTCGGTCATGGCTCAACTATTTCCTGACGTCCTGGTGATTATTGCGCAGGATAGTCCACCGCTCACCGTCTCTGGATGCATCGTTCACAGAGATCTCATTGCAGATTGCGGGAGCCTGGGTGGCCTCTACACCGGTCTGGCAAAGGCCACTGGGCAGCGCGTCTTTGTGGTGGCCTGTGATATGCCGTTCCTGAATCCAGGTATGATCCGGTGGTTTATTGATCGTGACCCTGCAGCCGACATCGTCATGGCCCGTTTGCCGACCGGGATGCAGCCTCTTCACGCTCTCTATAGTAAGCGGGCATTGCCTGTCCTTGAGCGCATGGCCACCTCGCATGAGTTGAAAATCCAGCAGATCGCCTCGGAACCATCACTCCATACAACCGTCGTCTTGCCCGCTGAGTGGGGCGAGCGCGATGCACTCGCCCAATCATTTCAGAATGTGAACACGCCGGCCGATCTCGAAGCGGCGAGAGTTGCACTTCGTAACCGCTCGTTGATTCAATAATGCCTGCCTCTCAGCGTACTATTCTGGTGATTCACCCCGGTGGGCTGGGTGATGTCCTGCTGTCGGTTGGTGCATTGGCCGCCATGCGGACCGCCCTTCCGCAGCACCAGATAATCTTGCTTGCCGGATCGGACGTCGGGCATCTACTGGGCCTGTGCGGAGTGATCGATCAATCTTTGCCGATTGAGTCAAGTCAGTTGAGCGCTCTTTTTTCCGGGAAAGCGCAGATTTCAGACGTACAGCACGATCTCTTCAGGCGATGCGATCTTGTGATTGGATGGATGAGTGATCACGATGGTTCGCTCCGGCGTACGCTGCAGGAATTCGGGATTCCACGTGTGATTTTACAATCGCCGGCGGATGCCGAATGCCATCACCAAAGCGAACGGTTTCTACAGACGTTGAAAGGAGAATTCCCCGTCGATATGAACCCTCCCGTCCGTCTCCGTCTTCCTGATCAGGTACTGCAGGCGGGGAGAGACGCACTCCGTGCCGTCGAGATCGAACACCCGGTGCCTCTGATCGTGTGCCACCCGGGAAGCGGAAGCAGGCACAAGTGTGTGAGAGCCGATACGTGGGGCGCGCTCCTTCGGGGCTGTCGGGCGCGGCAGCTTATGCCTCTGGTGGTGCTAGGGCCCGCTGATGATCAAGCCGGGGAAGCCATTCAGGAACAGAATATTCCAGAATTGCCGATTCTTCGCCCCCTTTCCATCACGATGCTCGCCGCGATCCTGGCGCAGGCGCAGGGGTATATCGGCCACGATTCTGGCGTGACCCACCTGGCTGCCCTGCTGGGTGTGCCGACAGTGGCGATGTTTGGGCCAACCGATGAGCAACGCTGGGCTCCTCGCGGTGCGCAGGTGACTGTCGTGAGGGGAGGACGCTGCACGTGCGTGGGCTGGGATGCAGTGCGGGCCTGTGCAGAAAAATCTTGTCTAAACGTGAAGCCGGATGAGGTTTTCGAGGCGCTCGATGCTATCGATTTCCGCTACCGTCGGGTAACAAATTCCTGACGGCTCACCTTGTCACACTATGTACCATATGCTACAGTGCAAAATTGTTTTTCTCTTTCTTCTCTAATGACTTAGGAGATTTTGTGACGCAGGGGCTCGTGCAAGAACAGGTGGCGAATGCGGTCCAAGGAGCTCTCTCTGACGCCAAGGCCAAGGGACAATTGAAAATCGAGTCCTGGCCCACGGTCACCCTGGATGCCCCCAAGCGTCCGGAGTGGGGCGACCTCGCCACGACCGTTGCCATGTCTCTCGCCGCCTCAGAGAAACGCGCGCCCCATGACATTGCTCAAATCATTGCCGATAATCTGTTGACCCGTGATCAATTGTTCGAGCGAGTTGAGATTGTCCGGCCCGGTTTTCTCAACCTGACCGTGAAGCCTGCCATTTGGTTGGAAGTCTTGCGAGACATTGAGCGGAAAGGTGCGGCCTATGGCACGTCCGTGGTCGGAGTCGGGAAGCGCGTGTTGGTCGAATATGTCAGCGCCAATCCCACCGGGCCGCTCCACGTGGGGCATGGGCGCGGCGCCGCGGTTGGTCAAGCATTGGCCAGACTGCTGAGAGCGGTCGGATACGACGTGGTCAGCGAATACTACATCAATGACGCCGGTCGGCAGATGAAACTCTTGGGCGCTTCCGTGTATGCGCGGTTGCAGGAACTTGCCGGGACGCTCGTCACGTTTCCGGAAGAAGGCTACCACGGCGAGTATATCCGCCTTGCGGCTGAACAGATCCAGGCTTCAGACGGGGCGAAGCTGGCGATGCTGTCTCCGGCAGAGGCCGAGCAACGCTGCCGCGACCTGGCCTATCGGACCCTGCTGCAGCGCATTCGTGAAGATCTGTCGACATTAGGCATTGAGTTTGAGTCCTGGTTCAGCGAAGCATCGCTCATTGAGTCCGGCGCCGTCGAGCGGGCCTTCGCAGAGCTGAAGAACCAGGACCTGTTGTTTGAGGAAGACGGGGCCTTGTGGTTTCGCTCGTCCCGATTCGGCGATGAGAAAGATCGTGTCGTCCGCAAAAAGGACGGCGAATGCACCTATCTAGCTTCCGACATCGCCTATCATCGCGACAAACTTCAGCGGGGCTATGACCTCTTGATTGATGTCTGGGGGGCCGATCACCACGGATATATCCCGCGTATGCAGGGGGTCATTCAAGCCTACGGGCATCCGAAAGAGCGGCTACAGGTCGTGCTGGTGCAGCTCGTGAAGTTGTTGCGAGGCGGTGCCGAAGTCAAAATGTCGAAGCGTTCCGGCGAATTTATTACGATGCGCGAGGTGATCGACGAGGTGGGTGTCGATGCCGCCATGTTCTTCTTTCTCATGCGGGATTCGAACACGCATTTGGATTTTGATTTGGAGTTGGCCAAGCAGCGGTCTTCGGATAACCCCGTCTATTATGTGCAGTATGTCCATGCCAGGATCGCGAGCCTCTGGCGGGTGGCTGCGGCGCGTGGGATCGCCTGTCCGACGGCGGCGGACGCCGATCTGACGGTGCTGACCGACCCCGACGAGCTGGCGTTGATCCGGAAGCTCTCGATGTTTCCCGAAGTCCTGGAGGCGAGCGCGCTGGCGTTTGAGCCGCATCGCCTGACCTACTATCTGCAGCAGCTTGCGGCCCTGTTACACACTTTTTACAACAAGCATCGGATTCTTCCTCCGGCGGCCGATCTGGAGACCGGTGACGCGCCGGTGGCAGAGGAGATTTCTCCCAAGACGACGGCGGCCAGACTGGTGTTGATGCGATCGGTGCAGCAGGTGGTGAAAAACGGATTGACCGTCTTGGGGATTTCAGCTCCCGAGCAGATGTAACGGAACGTCACCGCACGATGATGCAGTTTACTATCAGACATCAGGATCGACAGACCAAGGGGCGGCTGGGACAGCTCCGCACCGCCCGTGCCGTCATCGACACGCCTGCGTTCATGCCTGTCGGTTCGTTGGGGCCGGTGAAAGGGCTGGAACCGGAGGATCTCCATAATCTGGGGTTCAGGTTGATGCTGAACAATGCGTACCACCTCTATCTACGCCCAGGGCATAAGGTCGTGGCGGAGTTAGGCGGGTTGCATGCCTTTACCGGATGGCCGGGCGCGATTCTGACCGATAGCGGCGGGTTTCAGATTTTCAGCTTGGCGAAACTCTGCAAGATTACCGACGAGGGGGTGACCTTTCAGTCGCACATCGACGGCTCGACGCATTTCATCACGCCCGAAACGGCGATTGAAATCGAAGAGGCGCTCGGAGCCGATATCATTATGGCGTTCGATCAATGTGTTGCATTGCCGGCGTCGCGCGCGGCGATTCTGGAGGGAGTGCAGCGGACGACGGCGTGGGCGAAACGCTGTCAGGCGAGTCGGCGGCGGAACGATCAGGCGCTCTTTGGTATTGTCCAGGGCGGGCTGGAAGCCGATCTCAGGAGACAGTCGGCCCAGGAGCTGGTGGCGCTGGATTTTGAAGGCTATGCCATCGGCGGACTCTCCGTCGGGGAGAGTAAAGCCGATATGTATGCGATGCTGGATGTGACCGCTCCGGAATTGCCGGAGAACAAACCGCGCTATCTCATGGGAGTGGGCTTGCCGGAGGATCTCATCGAAGGGGTGGCCCGCGGCGTGGATTTGTTCGATTGTGTGGTGCCGTCCCGTCATGGGCGAACAGGATGGCTGTTTACCGGCTTCGGGCGTGTGTCCATCAAGCAGGCGCAATTCAAACAGGACGAACGGCCGATCGATTCCGACTGCGGCTGCCCGGTGTGCAAGCGCTATTCGCGGGCCTATCTGCATCACCTCTTCAACGTGAAGGAAATGCTCGGGGCGCGGCTGAATACGATCCACAACCTTTGGTACTTTGCTGATCTGATGCAACGGGTGCGCTCGTCGATCGAGCGGGGGACATTTCTCACAATGCGCGAGGAGTTTTATCGCGCGCGGGCGGAAGCCGAGCGGGTCGGCGGCGCGACGGCAGTCGCTGCGCAGGAACCGCGGGCCGGCCTCGACTAGCGTAAGGGGAGCCAGATTTATGATGATGGTTGTGATGGCGTCGGTGGCGTGGGCTGAGGGTCCCGGGGGCGGCGGGAGCACGTCGAGTTCGCTGCTTTCGTTGGTGCCGTTTGTCCTGATTTTTGTGATCTTTTATTTCCTGTTAATCCTGCCGCAGCAGAAGCGGCAAAAGCAGCAGAAGGCGATGCTCGATGATCTGAAGAAGGGCGACAAGGTCATCACCGCGTCGGGCTTCTGGGGAACCATCACGAATCTCGGCAAAGAGACGGTGACGCTGCAGATTGCCGACAATACCAAGGTCAAGATTCAGAAAGAGCATATTGCGAAAATACGGGCGGAAGACGACGACAAAGAGTAGTCGGTCGTAAGACAAGAGAGGGTGGCGGAGACATGAAAAAAGTTGGTGGACGGTTTGCATTGCTTGCGCTGGTGGTCGTGCTGTCGGTGGTGTTCTTTCTGCCGTCGTACAAGCCGTTGTATCAGGCCTTGCCCGACTGGGCGCGGAAGATTTTGCCGGATAAGGGTATCACGCTGGGGCTGGATCTCCAGGGCGGCATTCACATGGTGATGGAGGTCGATGAAGACCGGGCGGTCGAGATCGCCGTCGAGCGATCGGTGAACTCCCTTCAGGACCTGTTGGTCGACAAGAAGTTGCCGGCTGAATCGGTGAAGCGGACGGCTGCGAATCAAGTCACCATTCAGTTTGCCAATGCTGAACTGAAGTCGCAGATCCAGAAGCTCTTGGACGAGTATCCCACCTTCTTTGAAGTGGATGCCGCCGGGTCGGCCAACAGCCTCGTCTGGGAGTTACGCGAGACGGAGATCAAGCGGATCAAGGATTCGGCGATCAATCAGGCGCTCGAAACCATCCGGAACCGGATCGACCAGTTCGGCGTGTCCGAGCCGCTGGTACAGCGCCAGGGCTTGAAGCAGATTGTCGTGCAACTGCCGGGTGTGAAAGAGCCGAAGCGGGCCAAGGACCTCATCAAGGAGACCGCCTTGCTCGAGTTTAAGATGCTCGACGAAGACAATCAGATGAAGATGGATTTTCCTGCTCGTATCCCGAAGGAAAAAGAAGCAGAAGTACTGGCGCAGTTCCAGGGCAAGGTGCCGGAGGGCGATCAGATCCTGTTCGAGCACCAAATCGACAAAGACACCGGCCGGGAATTCCGTACGCCCTATCTCGTCAAGAAGCGGGTGATGCTGACCGGCGATGTCTTGAGCGACGCGCGGGTCTCTATCGGAGAGTTCAACGACCCCTATGTCTCCATTACCTTTGACGGCAAGGGCGGGCGGGAGTTCGAACGGATCACCGGTGAGAACATCAAGAAGCGCATGGCGGTCGTGCTCGACAATACGATCTATTCCGCTCCGGTGATTCAGGATCGGATCTCCGGCGGACGGGCCCAGATCACCGGGACGTTCAGCACGCAGGAGGCCAATGATTTAGCCATCGTGTTGCGGGCCGGTGCATTGCCGGCCCCGTTGAAGATCATTCAAGACCTCACCGTCGGGCCGTCGCTCGGACAGGATTCTATCGATCAGGGCGTGAAATCAACCCTCATTGCCGGGCTTCTGGTGGTGGTGTTCATGATGGTGTATTACCGGTTGTCCGGAGTCATCGCCGATTTCGCGTTGCTGCTGAATCTGCTCTGCTTGCTCGGAGCCCTCTCAGCGCTGAATGCGACGCTGACTCTGCCGGGCATCGCGGGTATCGTGCTGACCATCGGAATGGGGGTGGACTCCAACGTGCTGATCTTCGAGCGCATTCGTGAAGAATTGCGTGCAGGAAAAGCCGTGCGCCTGGCGGTGGACGGCGGGTATGACAAAGCGCTGCTCACGATCATCGACGCGCACGTGACAACGTTGATTACGGGTGTGGCGTTGTTCTTGTTCGGCACCGGACCGATCAAAGGATTTGCCGTGACGTTGTGTTTGGGGATTGCGATCAATCTGTTCACGGCTTTCGTCGGGACCAAGGTCGTATTTGATCTGCTGAACCAAGGAAAGAAAGTGGATACGCTCAGCATCTAGTAGTGAGCTGAGCGCGGACGGAAGACTGAGCGCTGAACGCGACGAAAAGGGAGCGAGCATGTTAGAGATTCTAGGGAAAACGAACTTCGATTTCATGGGTAAGCGCAAGATAGCCTTTATCTTTTCGGGCATCATGGTGCTCTTCGGGCTGATTGCCTTGGTGCAAATTTCGCGCGGGGCCGCCAATCTCGGGATCGACTTTGCCGGCGGAACGGCCGTGCAACTCAAGTTTGATCAGGCCATTCGGATCGAGGAAGCGCGGAAGGCGCTGGAGTCGAACGGGTTGAGCAATGCGGAATTGCAGGAATTCGGGCAGGACAATAAGTTGCTCGTCCGCATTAAAGCCTCGACCACCATCGAGGAAAAGACGGCCGAGCGGGTCATGGCGGTGTTCTCAAAGGAGTTTCCCAATAATAAGTTTGTCGTGGATGCGTCGACGGAAATCGGTCCGACCATCGGGAAGAAATTGCAGGAGGATGCTCTCATTGCGATTGTCATCTCGTTTGCCGGCATCATCATGTACATCGCGGCCCGGTTCGAGTTGCGTTTCGGCGTCGCGGCGGCCCTGGCCACGTTTCACGACGTGCTGGCCGTGCTGGGGGCCTTCTATCTTCTGGATAAAGAAATTACCCTGCTGGTGGTGACCGCGTTGCTCACTCTAGCGGGCTACTCACTGACGGATACCGTCGTGGTGTTCGACCGGATCAGAGAAAACTTGCGGATCAGGCGGCGGGACTCGGAAGAGAGCATGATCAACAACGCGGTCAATCAGGTCCTCAGCCGCACAATCGTGACCAGCTTGACGGTGGTGCTGGTGCTGATTCCTCTGACGCTGGCCGGCGGCGAAGTCTTGCATGATTTTTCGCTCGCCCTTCTGAGCGGCGTCATCTTCGGAACCTATTCTTCCGTGTTCGTGGCCAGTCCATTGCTCCTTCTCTGGCCGGGCGCGAGCGGACGGATGATGAAGCGGAACTAACGGGGACGGGGCGCTCACTCGTTGCTCGCGCCTGCGCGCCGACGCTTGTTGGCACGCAGACGTGAAGCGCCCGGTTTCCGGATGCCGTTGGTTTCTATCCGCAGGCTGCTTGGGGCATCAGTATGAAACTCTGGAGTCGGTCTCACAGTCTCCAGCATAAAATCATCACGGCCATCGTGATGGTGGGTCTTCTGCCACTCAGTCTCTCCCTCCTGCTCAGTTACGTGGAAGAACGGCGGGCGCTCCGCGAGGCCATCGGCGCCAACTTCAAGGAAGTGGCGGTTGAGGCATCGCGCCGCACTGAAATGCATGTGACGCGCGGCATCAACGAAGCGCAGCAGCTCGCCACCACCCCGTTCCTTCGTACGGCCGTCACGGAATCCAATCGTACCTATGAGGGCAAGGACGAGCGCGCGGTCGAGGCCATGATCAAAGATTGGCAACAACGCTGGCGCCAGCGTGATACCCGCAGCGAGTTCCCGCTGTTTATTAACCGCATTGTTACGAACTATCTCATTCGGTGGCACGATATCCGGAAGTCCGACTACGTCGGGATTCTGGTGACGGATGCCCGGGGCGCCCTCGTCGTCAGTTCCATCCCTCAAGTGGAGTATTTTTACGGCAAGGCGCCTTGGTGGATGGCGGTCGTGAAATCTCAGGTCGCCAAGCCCTATGTAGGCGACATCGCATTCGATCCGGCCTTCGGGACGCATGTGGTGGTGGTGGCGGTCCCGATCATTGAGGGCGGCGGTCGGGGAGTCATCGGTGCCGTCACCATTCTGCTCCGGCGCGATACCCTGTTCCATTCGATCGGGGAGGTGTCGATCGGCTCATCCGGCCATGCGATGCTCTTCAATTCCGATGGCGTCTCGCTGATCTGTCCGGTGTTGTCGCCGGAAGAACATACGGTGACGCCGGAATTCATCAGGACCATCGTGCAGGACAAGGCCGGTTGGGCCATCGCGCCCGACGACTCCCATGGCCGCCACAATGCCCTGATCGGGTTCGCTCCGGTGCGGTTCAGTGAACCCTTGGCGCCCGGCAGTATGGGCGGCAAGCAATGGGTGACGGTCATTCGGCAGGATCCGGAAGAGACCTATGCGCCGCTGACACGCCTTGTTGGCCGGGTGTTGCTGTATGGAGTGTTGGTGTTCGCCGTGCTTGTGGGCACTGGTTTGATCGTGGCCCGGCGGATCGCCAGGCCGATCAAAATCTTGCACGATGGCGTGCTGGAGATCGCCAGCGGCCGGCTCGATCAGACCTTGCAGATCCGGACCGGCGATGAGATTGAACATCTGGCCGGGGCCTTCAACCAGATGGCCGCCAATCTGAAATTGTCGTTTGCGCAAATCGAACAGCGAATGTTCGAGGTGCGGCGGTTGGAGGAAAAGTATCGGGATCTGATCGAGCACTCTCCGGAAATGATTTATCAGCTGGATCGGGCCGGGCGATTCGTCCATGTGAACCAGACCGGGCTGGAGAAGCTCGGGTACAGTCTCGACGAGATGCTGGCGATGCGGCTCTGGGACGTGGCGCCGCCGGACCAGGCCGGTCAAGTCCTGAGCTATCTTGAGCGGCTCATGGTGAAGGGCCGCAACACGATTGAAACGATCTTCCTCGCGAAGGATGGCCGTCAGATCGACGTGGAAATCCATGCGACCGCGTTGTTCGACCAGGAGGGGGGCGGCATCGTCCATACGCGCGCGTTCGTACGGGACGTGACCGAGCGGCATCAGCTGGAGCGGCAGCTACAGCAATATACGAGCAAGCTTGAAACGGCCGTCTCCGAGCGGACGCAGCAGTTGGTCGCGTCGCAAGCGCGCTACAAGGCACTGTTCGACCTCGTGGCCGACTCCGTCTTCATGGTGGATCGCGACGGGAAGATCGTCGCGGTCAATCAGCGGGAAGAGCAGGCCTTGGGGTACTCGGAATCGTCGGTCGTCGGGCGCAGCATCTTCGACATTGCCCTGCCCGCGTTTCGCGAGGGGGTCCGTGCGTTGTTGATGGAATTAGCCGGAGGGCAGCGGCAGGTTCCGACCCACGAGATCGCTGTTCTCACAGCCGCCGGTGTCGAGACGCCGGTGGAAATGGATCTGATTCGCACCGGTGCCGCCGAGGCTCCCTTGATTATGGTGCAGCTCCGCGACATCACGGATCGGAAGCGGATGGAGCGGCAACTGCGGTCCTATCGGGATGAACTGGAAGTGAAGGTGCGGGAGCGCACGAAGGAAATTGAAGAGACCAAGCAGTATTTGGAGAACCTGCTCGAAAATGCGAACGATGTCATCTACACACTGGACACCGAGCAGCGTTTCACCTACGTCAACAGTAAGATTGAAGCCTGGGGCTACCGGAAAGACGATCTGATCGGTCGGCCCTATCTGGCCCTTTTGTCCAAGCGGCACCGGGGGCGCCGGCTCAAGAGTACGCTCGATATCGGCGCGAAGCAGGTGTACGAGGTTGAAGTGGTCACCCGCACGGGCGAGGCCCGGTCTGTTATGGTGAGTGTGTCGCCGTTGCACGGGGTGGATGGGGAAATCCTTGGCGTGCTCGGGATTGCCCGTGATATGACCGACACGAAGAAGCTGGAGCAGCAAATCAGGAACTCGGAGAAGCTGGCGTCTGTCGGCAAGCTCGCGGCCGGAGTGGCCCACGAGATCAATAATCCGTTGGGCGGCATCCTGAACTGCCTCTACAATCTCGGGAAGGGGACGATCGTACCGGCCCGGCGCGAGGAATACCTGGCTTCGATGGAGGACGGGCTGCATCGTGTGCAGAAGATCGTCCGGCAGTTATTGGATTTCTCTCAGCAGCATCAGCCGGAGTTTGCGCCGGCCGACATCAATACGGTGATCGAGCGGGTGCTGGTGCTGACGAATCATTTGTTCGTGCCGAACCGGATTGTGCTCGAGTCCTCGTTAGGCAATGGATTGCCGGCGGTCATGATCGACCGGCATATGATCGAGCAAGTCTTGATGAATCTGATTTTGAATGCCGTGCAGGCGATGAAAGAGGGCGGGGTCCTCTCGATCCGGACATGGGTAGAAGAGGGGATCTGTCTGGTGGAAATTCGAGACACCGGGTCCGGGATTCCTGCAGCGGTGCTGCCGAAGATTTTCGATCCGTTCTTCACGACCAAGCGCGAAGGCGAAGGGACCGGGTTGGGGTTATCGGTGAGTCTCGGAATTGTGGAACGGCATGGAGGCAAGATTCTTGTGGATAGTGAAGTCGGCAAGGGCACAGTCTTTACACTCTGGTTGCCGGTCTCGCGCGAGCGGCAACCGGTGGAGCGGGTTTCATAATGCCACTCACGATTCTGATCGTCGACGATGAGCCATTGATGCGCTTGTCTATCGTCGATGCCCTGGAAGCCGTCGGCCATGATGTCTGCGCCGCCGCCACCGGAACCGAAGGGATCGAAGAGGCGCGCCGGCGGGAATACGACCTCGTGATCACCGATTTGCGACTGCCGGGCGCCGATGGCCTGGCCGTGCTGAAGGCGGCCAAAGAGGCGCGGGCGCAGACCGAAGTGGTGGTGATCACGGCGCACGGCTCCGTCGAAACCGCCGTGGGCGCGATGAAGCTCGGCGCCTTCGACTACATTACCAAGCCGTTCAAGATGGATGAGTTGTTGCTGATCGTCGAACGGGCGGGAACCGTGGTCGCGCTTCGCAAAGAGAATCAGGATCTGAAAGAGATCTTGGAGGATAAGTTCAGCTTCGGCGGCATTCTTGGATCCAACACGAAAATGCGCGCGGTGCTGGACAAGATCAAGACGGTTGCGGCCACGGACTCCACGGTGTTGATCCTGGGCGAAAGCGGGACAGGAAAAGAATTGGCGGCCAATGCTGTGCATCAGAACAGCCCGCGACGGGACTATCCCTTGATCAAAGTGAGCTGTGCCGCTCTTCCGGAATCGCTGCTGGAGGCGGAGCTCTTTGGCCATGAAAAGGGAGCCTTCACCGGCGCGTTGCGTCAGCGACGGGGCCGGTTCGAAATGGCCAATCGCGGCACCTTGTTCCTCGATGAAATCGGAGAGATCTCGCCGGTTGTGCAGGTCAAACTGCTGCGTGTCCTTCAGGAGCGGAAGTTCGAACGGGTCGGGAGTAACCAGACGATCGATGTGGATGTGCGG
>CAYHNM010000007.1:0-15277 GCA_964357985.1 uncultured Nitrospira sp.
GCACCTGCGACGGAGCCTCGCAGCACATGCTGATCAAACACGTATTTATATCGTACTAAAAACCAGGCCAACTCGTCGGCAATGAGATCATTGGGTTTCGTATCAACTTCGAGTGCCATTCCTCGCAAATGCTCCAATCGGCCGCACTGAAGAATGCGATCCAACATCTCGAACAACACCGGGGGAATCGGCGCGGCATGGGCATCCGTCCATCGCGGAAGGGGATTCGAATCCTCACTTTCCACAACATCCACCTTGCCGACCAGAGATTCATGGACGGCAAGCCCCGCGACATGGATCTCCACGACCCGCTCGACCGGAAACTCACGCAGAAAGTCATCGACGAATTGTGCGATGGACTGAGCCCGCCAGGCTCCAGAGTAGCGATAGACGGTCCATAGATGTCCGACATCCAGCACAAGTCCGCAGGCTGCTTGGTCTGTAACTCGACGAAAGTAGGCCGGAATCGAAAGGGTCCCGGCGACAAAAAAAGTCAGCGGCGGCATCTCCAGAAGAAAGAGCGGAGAGCCGCCTCCCGGCAGCGCCGCTTGTTGATCAAAGATCGCCTGGACCATGTTGATGTTCTTGGCCAGCACGTCAGCACTCGACATGGTATAGAGTGGAGGAAGATAGGTCCCGAACGAATACCCGGCGATATGCTTCGTCGCACATTCGTGATTCGACCAGGCGCTCCTGAGCAGAGAAAGGTTGGATGCTAGCACCCGTGCTTCTTCTTGAAACAACGGATCAGACCCAGCCCCCGGTTGCGTCACCCAGAGTCCTTCTCCATGGTAGGGAAGCGGCAAATCGGTCTGATCACGAACAGCGGCCAGTGCACTGTGAGTCGCATGAAACACCTCCAAGTACATCGGAAGGACTTGACGGCGTCTCAGGTCAGCGAGCAAGCTAAGAAGGTCTGGTGAATAGACATCGACCGACAGCCCGAGCCCATGAACGGGGATCCGAGCTACTCGGTCCTGGAAATCATGACACACATCACGCGACAGGGTCATCCGCCCACCCTTCCACTCCAGCAAAATCCCCAGCATCAATCAGACTTAGTGTATGCCGATAAACTGTTGTATGACAAGGCTTTGGCGGAGACGGGAGAACTAGGATCTGTCTGCTATACTTCCCATACACCGCTGCAGCCAGGACACGCACCGGTCACCCTGAACACCCTGGCGATGCGATGGTAAGTCCAAACAATCAACAACAGAAAACGCCGAACCCCAAACTAACAGTGGTCGCACACATGATGACTCCAGGTGTCGTTCAAATTCCCGGTGACATTTCCGTGACTGAAGCGGCCACGCTCTTAGAACGCGAGCAGATGCCCTGCCTGCTGGTGAAAGACACGGAGCTGCACTTCGGCTTGATGACGCCTTCAGACATTGTTAAAAAAGTGGTCGCTCTGGGCCTTGCCCCGGATGATATCGAAGTTCGAGCGATCATGTCTCACCCGGTGCACTTTATTGAATACGATCGCGCCGCGGAAGAGGCCACGACACTCATGATGTCTTCGGGTGCCCCCATTCTCATCGTCACCAAACAGGAACAACCGGTCGGAGTGTTGACCGCACGGGATCTCGTCTTATCCCCCAAACGCTGTCATACTCGAGTCCCTGCGACGATTGGCGTCATGGATTCCAACTCACCCGGAGCTCAGCACCAGGCCGTCATCGTGCAGCTCAGCCATGTCGGCGCCATGGTCCAGACCACCACCCTCTTATTACCTGGCACACGCGTCTTCCTCAAATTCGCCCTTCCTGATCTGACAGCCCCTCTGACCGTGACCGGAACGATCCTCGAGGACTATGACCCGGTCTACGAGTCCGGAAGAACCGGAACGGTGGGAAGCCCAAGTGTCGATGTCCAATTCACCGGACTCTCTCCAGCCGATCAATCCCGCATTAAGGCCTGGGTCCTTCAGAATTCACCTAAATCAACCGACCTATCCTAAGTTACAACACAAGTTGTGATCTTCTTTGACCGCAAGAACCGCGGCTGGTAGACTTTTCTCTCAATCATTCTCGTTCACTTTTACAGGTGCCTATGGACTCCCCTATGAAATCTACACAAAATCGTCCCCGCACAATCCTTTCCAACGATGAGGTCCTGACCCAGATTCGCGGACTCCTGGATAGTCCTGAAGACGACCTTCATGCCACCCTGATGAAGGAACTGCTGACTGGAGTTTTGAAATTCCATGATTCGCATCTCGACCTCCTGGATCTGAAGATCATTAACCGCGCAATCAAGGAACTGCGCCACGCCTTTGCCGTCTTTAACGGTTATCACGATCGGCGAAAGGTCAGCATCTTCGGCTCTGCACGCACTCCCTCCGACGACCCCAATTATCAATTGGCCCATCGCTTCGCGGAACAAGTGGTGAACGCCGGTTATATGGTGATCACCGGCGGTGCAGACGGCATCATGCGAGCTTCACAGGAAGGGGCCGGACGCGAAAACAGTTTCGGGGTCAACATCATGCTCCCGTTCGAGCAGGGCGCGAACGCCACGATTGCCAACGATCCCAAGCTGATCACCTTCAAATACTTTTTTACCCGCAAGCTGATGTTCCAGAAAGAAGCCAACGCGATTGCGCTATTCCCCGGCGGCTTCGGGACACACGATGAAGGCTTTGAAATCCTGACGCTGGCGCAAACCGGGAAGAGCGACCCGCAACCGATTGTCTGTATCCAGGCCCCCGGATGCGATTACTGGGACGACTGGTCCGCCTTCATTGTGAAGCAACTCCTGAAGCGACGGCTGATCAACCAAGAAGACCTCAGTCTCTTCAAAGTCGTGAACTCGGCAGAGGCGGCCGTGGAAGAGATTTCAACGTTCTATCGCCGCTACCATTCCATTCGATTCGTCGGAAGGTTGATGGCGATGCGGCTGAAATCTCCCATCTCGGCGGAGCATCTCGAGCAAATCCAGACTCGATTCAGCGACCTCCTCTCTGAAGGACGCTTTGAACTGCGCGCGGCATTGGAAGAGGAACTGGACGAACCGACCATCGCCAGCCTGCCCCGACTGGTTTTCCCGTTCAACCGTCGAAGCGCCGGACGACTTCGCCAACTGATCGATTACGTCAATAGCCTCTGACGATCCCCAAGATCCCAGCAACCGCCCCTTTAGTCCACGCCGGTACGCATGGTATTGTGGCGAGCAACTATGAGTGATTCGCCACAACACCGCCAATTCAGCAATCCCCCGAGCACTATCCTCTATCATGCCGAGTGCGCTGATGGATTTGGCGCGGCCTGGGCCATCTGGAAGCAGTATCCCGCGGCCCGATTTATTCCCGTCAAGCACGGGAATCCGCCTCCAGCCGATATCAAAGATCAGCACGTCGTGATTGTCGACTTCAGCTACTCACGACCGATTCTCGAAACAATGGCCGCTGAAGCGAAAGCACTGCTGATCCTCGATCACCACATCACCGCCGAACAATCCCTGGCCGGCCTTCCCTACGCCTACTTTGACATGAAGAAGTCAGGCGCGGTCTTGGGATGGGAATGGGCCCACGGCACTTCGGCTCCTTGGCTGCTGCAATATATCCAAGACAAGGACCTCTGGAATTGGGCGCTGCCGGGCAGCCGAGAGATCAACGCCGCCATTGCATCCTATCCATTCGACTTCCAACGATGGAATCAATTCAGCCAGCCAGAATTGGAACAAGAAGGCCGCGCGATCCTTCGATACGAACAGGAACTCGTCGGGAAGCTCGCCGCTCAGGCCGTAATGGTCGAGTTTCAAGGCGCCGTTATTCCAGCCGTGCAGAGCGCCATCCTCACCAGTCAGATCGGCGAACGCCTCTCGCCCAATTATCCTTTCTGCCTGATCTGGCACGACCGGGATAGCCGTCGCTACTTCAGCATGCGATCCCGTGAAGACGGCACCGATGTGGGGAGCATTGCGGCTTCTTTTGGTGGCGGGGGCCATACCCATGCGGCCGGGTTTTCCGTGCCTCTCAACGGTGATGGATCGCTTCCATCAAACCCGGATCTACCTCGGCCTCTCATTGATCGTCACCGAACGCCCTAGCGGGCCCTATGCTCCCCCTGCGCGACGATAACCCGACCGAGCGACCGCCGATCGTGACGATTGCCATCATTGCGGTCTGCGCGGTGGTGTTTGGCTACCAGTTCACGCTTCCTGACAAGCCCGGCGAGGCGTTTGCCTTTCAGTATGGGGCCATACCTGCCGTTATTTTTAGTCATGCGGCACTGCCACACGACATCGTTTCCATTCCCGCAACACTGACCCTGATCACAAGCATGTTTCTCCACGGCGGTTGGATGCATTTGCTCGGCAACATGCTCTACCTCTGGATCTTCGGCAACAATATCGAAGATGCGATGGGCCATGTGAAATTTGCGATCTTCTATGTCTTCTGCGGAGTCCTGGCAGCCCTCAGCCATGCATTCACCGACCCGTCCTCTCAGATCCCTATGGTCGGCGCCAGCGGCGCCATTTCCGCGATCCTGGGAGCCTATCTCCTGCTCTATCCCAGAGCCCGCGTGTTGGTGCTGATCCCCCCTCCCTTCTTTGGAACCACCTCTGTACCGGCCGTCATCGTCTTGGGATTGTGGTTCTTCGGGCAGTTGTACAGCGGAGGACTGTCACTGGGATCGCACGGTGGAGGGATCGCATTCTTCGCTCACATTGGAGGATTCGTGGCAGGCATGGCCCTGGTAGGGATCTTCAAACGGCGGGATATGCCTTTCTTCGCGCCAGAGCACTCCAGACGTTACTAGTGGTGCTGAGTGCTACGCGGCGTCGAGCATTTCTCTGATTTTCTCCACCAATCCGACTTGCCGATAGGGCTGCTGCAGCACAAATCGTCGATTGATCCGATGATGCGCAATCGTTTGATCGTCATAGCTCGACACAAACAGCGCTTTCATCGTGGGTTGATGATTGAGAAGCCGGCGAGCCAATTCCCGACCTCCGATCTCGGGCATGACCAAAGGGCTCACCGTTAAATGCACAATGCCTTGGTAGCCCTGGGTCAGCATCAATGCCTCAACGGAAGAAGCGGCCTCCAGCACCCGATACTTGTACCGAGCCAGCATCGAGCCGACCAGCTTGCGACTGATCTCATCTTCGTCAACCAGTAAAATCGTCTCATCTCCCTTGGCCAGCATCGACTTGGGAGCCTGCTCCTCATGGGCATTGGCAACCCGTGCGCCAGGCAACCAGACCCGAACCACCGTCCCTTGCCCTGGCCGGCTGTCCACCTCAACCATCCCCCCGTTTTGCTTGACAATCCCGTACACCGCCGTCAGTCCGAGTCCGATATTGGTTTCTTTCGTCGAAAAAAACGGCTCGAACATCCTCGCCTGCGTGTCCAGATTCATTCCCGTTCCGGTGTCGCTGATCTGAACCAGCACGTCGTGAGATGGCTTCTTGCCGACCCCGTTGGCATGAGTAGCGCCCGGCAGGCCTGCACCTGAGCGAGCCTCAATCACCAGTCGTCCGCCGCTCGGCATGGCATCCCGCGCATTGACCACCAGCTGGAACAAGACCTTTTCCAGCCCCTCACGATCGACCTCCGCATAAATCGGGGATTCGTCTTGATGGATCGCGAGATCAATCTGCACCGGGAGAAGACTCCTGATCGCGCTCTGAAGATCCGTCAGGACCGTCTTTACCGACAACACCTGCCGGACCTGCCCATCTTCCAAATTAAGCGCGATCAATTGAGCCGTCAATGCGGCGGCTTTCTCACCGGTCTTAAAGATCTCGTCAGTCGCAACTCGCAGAGGATCGTTGGGCGGCAACTGGGCCAACAGCACACCGGTCTGCTTCCCGATCACCGAGAACAACTCGCCGAACTCCTTGGCGATCCCGGCCGCCATCCGTCCGACGGCCTCCATCTTCTGCGCCTCGCGCAATCGACGTTCTAACCCTTGTCGCACCGCCAGCCCCTGCTGCAGCTTGTCCTGGGATTGCGTCAGGTCCTTGTTCAATCCGGCGATGCGGGCCTCCAATTGTATCTTGCTGGTCACCAGTTGTTCTTCGGTACGCTTCAATGATTCGACGTCTTTCAACAATGTCGACTTCTCTTCTTGGACAACCGTCACAGTTTCCAGCGCCAACCCATAGAATACCGCCATCACAAGGAGCACTGGCACGCCAAGCAAATGGCCGACCGCGACGGTTTCACTGTGGACAATACCCTCATACAACAATGCGGCGTACCCGGCACAGAGGAGGAGGCACAGCCCCATCATGTGACTCATCCGCCGTACCGAGGCTGCCACCAGCATCAAGACAAAGTATGCGGTATAGAGATCTGGGCGCGCGTTCCCTGAAAGATAGATCGTCCCTGTCACCAGCACCGTATCAACGGCCACGAGCGCGCCATTGATCCAGGCTAACTCGAACCAGGTACTCGGCAACAAGACGAGCATTCCCACGAATGCCCAAATTCCGACGACCATCCCGTCGCTTTTCAAACGGCTGATGACCGACTCCGTTCCGAAGAGCAGCTCATAGGACAGGATCACGCTCACCAGGCATTGCAGCAGAATCAGCCGTGAGCGGGGGTGCGCGAGAAATTGGTGAAATCGACTGTTGGCTGGAGTTGACGCTGTTGCCGCTGTTGTATTCACAGGATAGTCCTCCCGATAGACCACGCGTAAGGACAGCAACTTCTGTACCCCTGTTGAGGGATCAGAATCTGTCGATTGGCATAGTAATCCAGCGGTCTTTCCGTGACTCAGCCAGAGGAATGCACCCTACGGTCCATACAAAATCGAACGGCTGCCTGGGAAGTCACAAGAGGGTCTATCGATTGTGCACCATTGGTGAGGCATCTATGAGCGGGCGGGCGAGTCGCAACTCGAGCGGGTCTGGCGGTACCGATTCTTCTCGCCCTTACTTACACAGCAAGTAACTTCATAAACTGGCGGGCGCGGCCCGTTGCCTCGTCGCCCGACTCTGCAAGGAAGCTGACATGCCCCATTTTGCGGCCTGGCCTGACCGTGCGCTTCCCGTACAGATGGAGCTCAGCCCCAGGAATCGTCAGGAGGGCTTTGCATCCATCAGCACTCGTGATCTTCTCAACGTCATGGCCGATCAGGTTCACCATGGCGGCAGGACACAACAGTCTAACTTCTCCAAGCGGCAGTCCACACAATACCCTCACCTGCTGCTCGAATTGTGACACGGTGCATGCGTCCAGCGTGTAGTGGCCGGAATTATGCGGACGCGGCGCGATTTCGTTGATCAACAGACGATCCCCACGAAGCTGAAACAGCTCAACACAAAACACCCCTATACCACCGAGCGCTTCCACGGCTTGAAGAGCCAATTCCTTCGCCTGCGTGACAACTTCTGGGGAGACCACCGCCGGAGCCACCGTTACCCGAAGAATCCCGGCCTCATGGCGGTTTTCAACGACCGGATACAGACGATGCTCCCCATTTGCGCCCCGAACGACCAGCACCGATAACTCCCGCACATAATCCACCATGGACTCGACAATCCACCGCGCACCGGTCGGCACCATTGTCCGAAGTGCCACCTCCACCTCCGCGATGTCGGCCGGCTGCCTGATGGTCCACTGGCCCTTCCCGTCGTACCCCGCGGTAGCCGTTTTGCCGATCACGGCACACCCGAAGACTTGAACAACCCCGGCAAGTTCAGCGGGATTCGTCACCACCGAAAACGACGGAACCGGAAGTCCCTGCGCCTGCAAAAATTGTTTTTGATCGATCCGATCTTGGATGACTCGAAGCACGGCCCCAGACGGACGGACAGGGCAGATCTTGCTCAACTGTTCACAGAGCGATGCCGGCACATTTTCCCACTCGAACGTGACGGCAGAAACCAGTTGGCTGAATTCACGGTAGACAGAAGGATCTGTAAAAGCAGCAGAGAAAGACCGGCTCGCGAAACCATGCGCCGGCGCATCGGGGTCCGGATCCCAGACGGCGACCTGATAACCAAGCCGTAGCGCCGCACGGGTGAACATAGCGCCGAGTTGCCCGCCACCCAATACCCCGAGGGTCGCACCGGGTCCGAGGGGCTGCATGGTCACGACCGCTGACTCGTCCGACCCGCTTGGAGACTACCCACGCTGGTTCCCTGAGCCTCCGGAGAATTGAGAACACTTTCAGTCTGGGACTTGCGGAATGCCTTCACGCGATCGGCAATCCAGAAGTACCGGCCTGCCAGGATTTGCGCAGCCAGCAAGGCGGCATTTTCCGCCCCTCCGATGGCGACAGTCGCCACAGGAATTCCTTTGGGCATCTGAACGATAGACAGCAACGAGTCCAATCCCCGAAGATTTTCTGTGGGAATGGGCACGCCGATGACGGGCAAATGGGTCTTGGCCGCCAACATGCCCGGAAGATGGGCCGCTCCACCGGCGCCCGCAATGATGACTTCGATCCCTCGTCCCGGCGCTGTCTCAGCATACTCGTACAGCCGGTCCGGGGTCCGGTGAGCCGATACCACTAAGAGTTCATAGGGAATCTCAAATTCCGAGAGCAGCGCGCCGGCTTTCTCTAGAATCGGGAAATCTGATTTGCTGCCTCCGAGAATCCCGATGAGCGGACCCTGCGCCTTGCGTACCCGGCGAGATGATCGTCCTGTTCCAGCCATACCAGCGCACTCCTTCCTTCATCCCACAGCCTGAAAAACAGAGCGCCACCTTAGCGATTCTGCCTGAATGGGTCAAGGTGAACCCTCTCACCGTACGCAACTCCACGTATGCCGGTTCTGCACTTCAAATTGACCTCCGCCCAATGTTTCTCATATGATGTGCGGTGTACGGTTCTTATACTGCCATCACCTGAGGAGATCACCGTCGTGGCTCGCCCTGGTTCAGGTCTGAAAAACAAAGTCCGCTCGCTCATCGCGAGGGACAGCGGCCTGAGCGAGATTTCGATTGACGCCCTTGCCACATCCAGCAAGCTCCAGTCGTGGGAAGCGGTCCAAATCCCGGAACGGTTGAAGTTTTCCTCCCGGCTGGCCATTAAGCTCGTCATCCTGTTTCTCCTCATCATTGCCTTTGTTCCTTGGACACAGACGATCACCGTCACGGGTCAACTCTCCGCCTATTCGCCCTATGAGCGGCCACAAGATATCGAAGCCCAGATCACGGGACGTATCCAAAAATGGCACGTCTTCGAAGGCGTCCGCGTGAAACAAGGGGACCTTATCGTGGAGTTGGAGGATTACGATCCGAACTTCATGGCCCCGGACCTCTTGTCGTTCCTCGATCAACGCAAAAAAGCGCTTGAACAAACCCGCCAGGCCGCCCTCTCCCGAGCGGAGCAACTCGATAAGCGCATCAAGGAAATGCAGAACCTCGTAAAGGCCGCGGTTCCCGGGGCTCAGGCCAGAGTGGGCGAAGCCGACAACAAGGTCCTCGAAGCCTTCCAAAAAATCGAAGCTGCCAAGATCGCGGTCGCAACGGCAGAATTGAACGTCGAGCGCCATAAACAGCTCGCCGAAGAAGGCCTGGTGTCGCAGCGCGAACTCGAGGTGACGATCCAAGCGGCGCTCGCCAGCAAAGCAGACCTCCAAGGGGCACGAGCCAATTTGAAGGCCGCCGAGCAATCCACAAAGGCTCTTGGATTTGGCCGAGCACAGATCAGCGCTGAAGTGCTGCAACGCTTGCTGGATGCTGAAGCGGCGCGGGATGCTTCCGTAGGCGAAGCCGCCAAGGCCGCGGATCAGCTGGCCGACGTCTCCCTCCGCATGTCGAATGCCACGCAACGTCGCAGCGCCAGTAAGATTTTGGCGCCGATCGACGGGACGGTCGTCAAGATGGCTCAAGCCGGTGCAGGGGAAACCGTCCGACAGGGAGACAAGATCGTCCGCGTTTCACCTAACAGTCTCGACAAAGCCATTGAAATGACCGCTGACGGGATCGACGCGCCGCTGCTCAACGTCGGGCGGAAAGTCAAAATCCTCTTCTATGGGATCCCGGCAATTCCGCTTCCCGCCTGGCCTGAGGTGATGGCGGGCACATATACTGGCGTGATCAAAGTCATCGACCAGATAGACGACGGCAAGGGCAATTTCCGTTTCTGGGTAGTACCGGACCCTGAAGACCGGACATGGCCGGAGCAAAGCCATGTGCGGCAGGGTACCAAAGTCATGGGCTGGGTCATCCTCAATCGTGTCCCGCTCTGGTATGAACTCTGGCGGCGCTTTAACCTCTTCCCGCCCGATTACCAAGAGCGTCCGCCAAGCCTCATCGATACGCTCTTACCGAAAGCGGGACGAGGTGCGAAGTAACCGCTCCAACCAGTATCGTTTTCTTGCTGATTCACCTCTCCACCGCATATCCGTTCATGCTCTATGCCCACGAGTCGACGGGCGACAACGTGCTCATATCCAGGAGAGCAAAGGAGTAGCCATGATGTTATTACGGTTAGGCCTCGTGCTTGGGGCGCTCGTTCTATCTGTGACATCAGTTCCGTTCAACGCCGCCGCAGCCGAGGGAGACGCGGCAAAAGGGCTCCCCGCAATTCCCTTGAGCGTGGATGAAATCCACGCCTGGATTGATCGCTCACACCCGTTGTTAAAAGGAGCCGGGACCGAGAAAGTGATGGCCCGCGGTCGAATGCTCAAAGCTCTTGGAGCCTTTGAGCCCGTCCTCATCAATGACACCGAGATCGAACGGTTTGTCTCAAAAGATAAATTCGGCACCCAATCTGTGGGCTTCAACGACACGCTCATCGAAGCCCGGAATCCGATGGGATTTCGGTACAGCGCAGGTGTCCGCCAAGCCATTGGCGATGCCAAGATTCCTGACCTTTCTTTTGGTAACGGAAACCAGCAGGTCCTTTTAGGAGGGTTCTTTCCCCTCCTGAAGGGCTTGATGGTCAACCCTGAAAATGCCGAATTACAACGGTCTGAATTAGCTGATCCTCGAGCGGATATCCGTATCGCACAGACCCGGCAGGACTTATTCCTCGCGGCAGCCACACAATTCTGGGATTGGGTCGCGGCCGTCCGCTATGTCGAAGTCCAGCGCAAAGCCCTCAAAGTGGCAGAGGATCGGTTTAAGCAGGTGGAAGGGCGGGCGAAGGCCGGAGCCGTCGCGCCGTTAGATGTAGTCGAAGCCAACCAGGAAGTCCAGCGCCGCCGAGAAGTCTCCATTGCCGCACAGCGTCAGGTGGAGCAGGAACAATTCAAACTCTCGATGTTCCTGTGGGAAAACAACGTTCCATCCCTTCCCTCCCTCGACCGGGTTCCGGACTTTCCGGCACAGATGCTTTCTCCGACGCCTGACGCCGTCAAGGCCCATAAGGTTCAAGCGAAAGCCGAACGGCCCGAAATCAGGGAAATCGGCATTGAAGCCAAGATGAACGATATTGATCTGGAACTCGCCAAAAATAATTTACTCCCGAGCCTGGACGCCGAAGCGGCTCCGGCCCGCGCGCCGGAGAAGTTCGTGCTCGGCCTCGGGTACCGCTTTGGCCTTGAACTCAGAATCCCCATTCTCCAACGTCGAAGCCGCGGCGAAGTGCTTGAGGCTCAGGGCAAAGCAGACCGCTTCGTCATGGTCCAAAAGTTCCGTGAGCAGCAAGTGGTGGTCGATGTCGATAACGCCCTCTCGGCAATCGAGCGAGCCAAGGAACGAATGGAGGCTGCCGTGCAGTCCTTGAGGCTCGCGAAAACGCTTGAAGAGGGCGAACGGTTCCGGTTTGGCCTAGGCGCAACCAGCGTGCTTTTTGTCAATCTCCGTGAACGCAATTCAGTGGATTCCGAAGCGCAAGTCATTCGGGCCAAGGCCGACTACCAGAAAGCCCAGGCTCTCTATCAGTGGGCCATTGGTGCCTGGGCCAAGAGCAATCCGAATGCGGTTCCGGTCAGTTACCGGTCTCGCGACTAAGTCCGTGTAAACGTGGAATTTACAGCGGATATTTGCTAGGGTGGCCGTATCAACATTGATCCAGCAACGTCACGAGTGCGCCTCGTGACGAGATTCCTCTCTGCACTGCGCCTCGGCGATTTAGCGTAAGGATCTGAAAGACATGGCCCAAGGCCATTCTGATTCGCAGCCGAACCTCTTCCAGGCTATGCTCGGACACCTGGGGCTCCTCTTCCGCCTTGAGAAGAAGGTCCTCGGGCTCATCTTCTCCTACTCGCTTGCCATCGGGCTATTCTCACTGATTGTGCCGTTGACGGTTCAGGAACTCGTCAACACCTTCGCCTTCGCGATTCAGCCCATCACCATCGTGACCCTCGCCGTCATTATGGCGTCGGCCCTGGCCTTTGTCGGCGTCTTCAAAACCCTCCAGTACTACGCCGTCGAGGTGCTGGAACGACGGGTCTTCGCCCGTGTGACACTCGCCATGACGCAGCAATTGCCGCTCATGCAGTATCAGAGCTTCAAGCCGCGCTTCGCGAACTTCTTTCTCGAAACCGTGCTGATGCAACGGGCCCTCTCTGTCTTGCTCGTCGACATGATCAACATTGTCGTCGGCGGCGCTGTGGGCATGTCGATCCTCGTCTTCTACCACCCGTATTTTTTGCTCTATGACGCCTTGCTGTTCACGGGGTTCAATATCGTGTTCTTTCTCCTCTCACATGGCGGACTTCGGACCACTATTGAGGTCTCCCATGCCAAATACGAGACGCTGCACTGGATACAGGAGATCTCCTATAACCTCCTGCATTTCAAGGCGACCGATAGTCAGCCGCTGCTCATGCAAAAATCCGATAAGTTGGTCGACAACTATGTCGCGACCAGGCGAGAGCGCTTTGCCGTCCTCGCGCGCCAATACCTCGGCGCAGTCGGGTGGCAGGCCATTGGCCATAGCAGCCTCATTGCCACCGCCGGCTGGCTCCTCTCCATCGGTCAATTGACGATCGGACAGCTGGTGGCCGCCGAAGTGGTCGTGGCAGGGCTGCTCAATAGTTTCGACGCGGTGGTCAAGCGGATGGGCCACGTCTATTACTTTATGACTGCGTTGACAGAACTCGACCAGTTCTTTGCGCTTCCCAAAGACCAGGAGTCAGTGACGCTGTCCGTTCCGTTGCCAGATCCCACCATCCACGGAATTCGACTGACTTGCAAAGATCTGGCGGTTGCGCACCCTGGAACCCCTTCCATTTTTTCGAACTTTGACCTGGAAGTCATGCCGGGCGAAAAAGTCGGCATCTATGCCAGTACCACTGTTGCGAAGACCGCCCTCGCCCGCGTCCTTGCAGGATTGGAAGCCCCAACCCATGGTGTGATCCGTTACAACGGCGTCGACCTTCGGCATCTGGATCGCATAGCCGTCAACCGTTGCCGCGGATTCATGCTCGACTCCCAACTCACTCTGTTCGAAGGCACGATCGAGGAAAACATCGTGCTAGGCCGGCCCTATGTGCCTTACAGCGATGTCCGCTGGGCTCTCCGCTTTACGGAGTTGGAAGAAGAGATCGATGCCTTACCACAGGGCATCAAGTCCCACGTGCGCACACCCGGAAAAGTGCTGGGCCCGACCCACATTATGAGAATCCTGCTCGCGCGCGCCATCCTCGCCAGGCCGCAGATTCTTATTTTTGACGGGATCATTCACAATATGCATCCGACGATGCGGGAGACGATTCTCCGGCGCCTCTGCTCGAAAGATGAGCCCTGGTCAGTGGTGTTTGTCTCAAACGATCCCAACCTGACGCCCCACGTCGACCGCCGGATCATCATCGATTAACCAAGGACACTGCTGTGGGACTTCTCGATCGCCTGCCCATTCCAAAACCAACCGGCGCCCAGCTTCTGATCAGTGTGCTCATCGCCGGGATCGGCTGGTACAGCGGACAAACCCTGAGCCAAGTCGACCAGGACTTGCGCATCATGTATACGGAATACACACTCGGCGCGACCGACCTCGCGCATATTTCTGCCGACACCATGCGCTACCGCAATACGATTATTCGGGCCTTGGAAGCCGACAGTCAAAAGGACTTCGAACGCATCACGGAATCGCTCCCCGTTCAGCGGGCGAAGATTCAGCATGCCATCGACCGATACGCGGCGGCAGGCCTGCGCGTCTCCCGAAGCGGACGGAGCGAACCGGAAGACATTGAATCCGTTCGACGCAGCCTCGATCAGTACTTCTCCGCAGCCAGCACCACCGTCCAGCTCCTGACACAGGAATGGACGGCCAATTCGCCGGCCGAACGCGAAGCGCTCCGGAGAAAAGCAGAAGAGCATGCCTCCGACAATGCCGGCCCCAAAATGATTCAAGTGAGCTTGGCCCTCGACCATTTATTGGATACCGTCGCCGATGTGGCGAAGGATATGCGCGATGAGGGAACAAAGACGATTCAGGCTAGCAGCATGACGTTAGTAGGCGGGAGTTTCTTTATTGCGCTGCTCAACCTATTCCTGGGCAAACGCAGAAAACCGGTCGATGGCGACATCGACGCGGCTGAGGATCTTCCGTCCGGCACGACCGACCGGGAGCATCTCGACGAACCATCCGCTACGGCCATCCCGAGCGAGACCCACTAAGCCGACGTACGCCCGACTGCCCGAAGAAGTTCAGCCCGTTCGTCGGCCGAGAGTTCTTTCCAGCTTCCCGCTCCCAATCCGGTAATGCCAATGTGCATGATCCTGACACGGTGCAAACCCGTCACCCGGTAGCCCAGCGCCTGACACATCCGTCGAATCTGGCGATTGCGCCCCTCCGTCAAGATGATACGAAACCGGTTCGGCCGCACGCGCTCCATACGGCACGGCCTTGTCATGCAGTCGAGAATGACGACCCCCTCCGCCATATGCGTGAGAAACGCCTCGTCGAATGGTCGATCGACATCCACCACATATTCCCGTTCATGGCCGAATTCCACCCGCAGGATTTCGTTCACGATGTTTCCATCATTTGTGAGCAAGATCAGCCCGGATGAATCCTTATCCAGTCGTCCGATGGGGAAAATGCGTTCCGCGTGCCCGATTTCGGCAATGATGTTCCGGGCTACGTGCGACTCGCTCGTCGTCGTTACTCCGACTGGCTTGTGGTACTTGATGTAGATGAAGGCCTGGCCCCATGGAATAACCGTCCCGTCGCAGGCGACGACATCCGTTCGACTCACCCGGTCGCCCAGCGTCGCGACAACCCCGTTGACGGTCACACGGCCCGCTTCGACGCGCTGATCCGCCTCACGCCTGGAACAAATGCCATGCTCGGTAAAAAACTTGTTGATGCGGATGGAAGTAGCAGGCGCGGGGTGCTCATCGCGCGACATCGTGGCGAACGCCTTAATGAACCCGGCGGCCGGCATTGCTCCGCCCGAGCATCCGAAAGAA
>CAYHNM010000008.1:0-15168 GCA_964357985.1 uncultured Nitrospira sp.
GATCCGGAGTCTGTGGTCGAAGAGTCTTTTTCGGATTCACTCCTGGAATATCCGCACTACACCAGGCCTGCCGATGTGCGAGGCATGGGGGTTCCCGACGTGCTGCTCTCCGGGCATCATGAGGCCATTCGTCTGTGGCGCAGGAAGCAGGCCTTGCGCAGTACTTATGCGCGGCGTCCGGACCTCATCCGGGATCGCAGTTTGAGTCGTGAAGATCAACGGTTACTGAACGAGATTATTAGCGAGGGCGTTGTCTCAACGCCCGTTTGATGGAAGGAAAGGGAGAGCATCATGAATCGGTTAGAACGTCTTCAGCAGTCATTCACCAAAGCCACGCCGCCTAAGTTTGAAGTGGGCGATACAGTGCGGGTCCACGTGAAAGTCGTGGAAGGTGAAAAGGAACGAATTCAGGTCTACGAGGGAGCGGTGATCGCTCGTAAAGGAACCTTGAACACGGAAACCTTTACCGTTCGCAAGGTCTCCTACGGCGTCGGCGTCGAGCGAATTTTTCCGGTGCACTCGCCGATCGTGACCAAAGTGGATGTGGTGCGCCAAGGCCGCGTGCGTCGTGCCAAGCTCTACTATCTCCGGTCCAAGAAGGGCAAGTTCGCCAAGGTTGAAGAGCGCGAGTTTGTGGGTGAGGGGAAAGCTGCGGCAGCTGCAAAAGCAACGGCGGCTGCCAAGGCCTAAGCGCCTCACCGGGTGGCCGTCAGTCAGCCTCGCCCATGCCTCTGAGTCGGCCTCGCAAGTCGGAGGGCATGCCGGTTGGGACCTACCGAGGAATTTGAGCAAGAGGCCCGGCGGTGCGGGTATCGCCGCATCGCCGGTGTCGACGAAGCCGGCCGGGGTCCCCTGGCTGGTCCGGTCGTCGCGGCGGCCGTTATTCTTCATGTTCGTTGTCGCCTGATCGGGGTGGACGACTCCAAGCAACTATCCGTATCAGAGCGCGATCGGCTGTATGCCGAGATTATGGATCGGGCCGTCTGTGTCGGCGTCGGGTCATCGACGGCGGAAGAGATCGACCGGATCAATATTCTTGAAGCTACCAAACTGGCGATGCGCCGGGCGCTCGCCGCAATCTCGCCCCCTCCTGATTACGTGTTGATCGATGCCGTGTCGCTTGCAGGGGTGGCGATGCCCATTCGCCCGATCATCAAGGGCGATGCTTTATCGTTGTCCATCGCGGCTGCGTCGATTGTGGCCAAAGTCACGCGGGATCGGTTGATGGCTCAGTTCCATGAGGCCTATCCGCAGTATAATTTCCTGTCGCACAAAGGGTATGGCACAGAGGAACATCTGGCTCGTCTGGCTGAGTATGGTCCATCCCCGATCCATCGACGAACCTTTGCGCCTGTGCTGGCGGCGTTGAGTGTGCCCGCATTCGAGTCATTGCGGCCCTGAGGCTGTCGGTGATGATGCCTGATCCACGCCATGAATTCGGTCGGGACAGTGAAGCGAGTGCCGAACAGTTTTTACGCCGGAAGGGCTATGCGATCCTGGAACGAAACCTTCGGACCAGGATCGGCGAGCTCGACCTGGTGGCCGATGATCGCGGGGTCCTGGTGTTCGTCGAAGTCAAAGCCCGGACCACCGGAGCGTTCGGCGGTGCGCTCCTGGCGGTGGACCAGCGGAAACAAGCCAAGTTGATCCGGTTGGCGGGACAGTATCTGGCCCAGCGTCATTTGAGCGATCGGGTCTGTCGATTCGACGTCGTCTTAGTGCAGGGGGATGCGGAGTCCTCTTTTCTGATCGAACACATCGAGCATGCGTTCGATGTGCCGGACCAAGCGGGCTGGTAGCCGTATTCCGTAGGCGGGTATGACGGACGCGATGATTCAACTGATTCACGTTTCGAAGACGTATGATCGCCGTCCGGCGCTCTCCGATCTCACGCTCGATATCGAGAAGGGGGAGTTTGTTTTGCTGATGGGGCCGAGCGGAGCCGGGAAGTCGACTTTGCTGCGCATGTTGATTGCTGCCGAGATTCCGGACGAAGGGCAAATTTTTGTCCAGGGAAAGAATGTCACGAAGCTGAAGAAATCGGAGATTCCATTTTTGCGCCGGAAGGTGGGGACGGTCTTTCAGGATTTTCGGCTGTTGCCGAAGAAATCGGTCTTTGAAAATGTCGCCTTGCCGTTGATTGTGCAGGGGGCGTCGTCGGTCGATATTCGCCGAAAGGTGACGGAGGCGTTGCGGGCGGTCGGAGTCGACCACAAGAAAGATCAGTTTCCAACCAGCTTGTCCGCCGGCGAGCAACAGCGCGTCTGCATTGCCCGGGCGATTGTGAATGGGCCGATCGTGCTGCTTGCCGATGAGCCGACGGGCAACCTGGATCCCGAGCGAACGGCAGAGATCATTGAGCTGTTTAAGCTCATCAATGCGCGAGGCACGACCGTCATTGTTGCCACCCATGACCCGCAGGTCATGGCGCAGATTAACCGTCGTGTCATTGTCCTTCAGGAAGGTGTCATGGTGCGGGCTCCCGCTCATGCCGTGCAGGTGGGCGTATGAGACGAGTGTTCTATCTGCTTCGTGAAGCCTGGGCCAATATGCGAGCGAATCGCACGACGACGGTCGTGGCGATTCTGACGACAGCCTTTACGCTGTCCTGTGTCGGGATCTTTCTGCTGCTCTATGTGAATCTGCGGAGCGCCGCGGGCTGGCTCCAAGAAGACATCAAGATCATGGTCTATCTGGAGGACCAGCTGAGCCGGGAAGCCGTGGTCGAGCTGGAGGGTCGACTGAAGGCGGATCGGATGGTGGCGGCCACGGTGTTTATTTCAAAAGAACAGGCGTTGGGTGAGTTTCGCGCCCAGTTTCCCGAAGATTCCCATCTCCTTGAAGGGTTGGGACAAAATCCACTCCCGGCCTCGTTTGTGGTGACGCTGGCCTCCCAATTTCGATCCCCTGATGCGGTGAAGCGGTGGACGGAGCGGGTCCGCACGATCGGGGGGGTGGCGAAGGTCGATTACAACCAAGAGTGGATTGACGCATTGGCAGGGCTCATTCGGTATATTGAGCTGATCGCCATCGGTGTCGGGGCGATTCTCTCGACTGCCGCGGTGACGATTATCGGTAATACCATTAGGCTGACGCTGTTTTCACGGCGGGAGGAAGTGGAGATCTTACGGCTGATCGGCGCCACCAGGTGGTTCATCCGCATCCCATATCTGCTCGAAGGCGCGGTGCTCGGCGCTTGCGGGAGTGCGTTGTCATTGCTGATCCTGAAAGGCGGGTTCGAGCTGTTTCGCCAACAGCTCGGTTCAACCGGCCGATTGAGCGGCATCGAACACATGATTACCTTTTTCCCTTTCTCCGTCTGTCTGGCGCTGGTTCTGGTCGGGATCGGTCTTGGGTTCGCCGGGAGTTTCGTGTCGCTCCGGCGGTTTGGAGATGGGCGGGCATGAGGGGACATCTTACGTTCATGGTCGTTGGGTGTCTCGTGATGTATGCGAGTGCTGCGGGTTCTGTTTTGGCCGCCGGTGATCCCATTTCTGAAAAGATTGAACGTGAACGGAAGACGCTGGAACAGCTGAAAGATAAAATCGAGGAGAAACGAAAACGAGCGG
The DNA here is from genome assembly GCA_964357985.1 of uncultured Nitrospira sp. Taxonomy (GTDB): domain Bacteria; phylum Nitrospirota; class Nitrospiria; order Nitrospirales; family Nitrospiraceae; genus Nitrospira_D. The sequence goes on from CAYHNM010000008.1 coordinate 3,570, forward strand.
ATGAAGCGGAGAAAAAGCGGGAGTCCGTGCTTCAGGGGATTCAAACGCTTGATGAACGATTGGTGCGGACCCGCCAGGAACATCAGGAGATTAACAAGAAGCTCCGGAAAAAGGATCGTGAAATCGACTCGATCACCGAACAGCTTGGGGCGATACGTGGCAGTATCCAAGAGCGTCGGGATGCCATTCTCGCTCGACTCCGTGTGCAGTACATGGAAGGCCGGGCCGGCTATGTGAAAACGTTGTTGTCGGCGGACTCCTACGGTGATTTCCAACGACGATTGCAATATCTCTCGGCGGTGTCTCAAAAAGACTTTGAGTTGATGGGGACGTTCCGCGCCGATGTCGGGCGGATGGAGCAGGCGGAACGGCAACGGGCGGAGGCTCGCGCAGGAATGTTGGCGTATAAGGACGCGACAGAGAAGAAACTTTCCGATATCCGATCTCTGCAGAAAGAGAAGAAGGTGTATTTCACCAAGATCACGCAGGAGAAAGAATCGTTCAGTCGGGCGGCCGAAGAGCTGGAACGGTCTGCCTCGCGGGTTGATAGCCTCCTGCATGAATTGGAGACGCGCCGGAAGGCCATGGCGATGCGGCCGCCGACCGCGCCGGCGGTTCCGCGCGGAGCCAAGGGCGCATTACCCTGGCCGGCGGATGGGCAAGTCGTGTCATTCTTCGGTCGGCAAAAACATCCGACGTTCAATACCTATGTGCAGCGAAAGGGTATCGAAATCAGAACGGTGGAGGGGAGTTTTATCCACTCCGTCATGCCGGGCACCGTGGTCTATGCCGACTGGTTGAAAGGGTACGGACTGGTTATAATCATGGACCATACGAACGGGTTTTTCTCGCTCTATGCCCACGCCTCGAGGATTTTGACAAAAGTCGGGGAGCGTGTCACGGAAGGGCAGGCGATCGGAGAAACCGGAGATACGGGCATGATCGGCGAAAATACATTATACTTTGAGCTACGTGAAGGGTCCGATGCTGTTGACCCGATGCAGTGGTTGGCCAAGCGATAGAAAACATGGTCTGGAAACGGACTTGATTGGTGACAGGGTTCGGGCATTTGGACGGAAAGGATAGACGCTTTATGGAACAGCAGCCGCGAGGGAAGTCTTGGGTCATCGGGCCAATGATGGTTGTGGCCATCGTGTGTGGAGTCCTGATCGGCAAGGGCTGGGAGCGAACCGGCCACGCGACGGAAACGTACGAGGAGCTCAAGACCTTTTCGGAGGTGCTCAATCAGGTTCAGCGGCATTACGTCGATGAAACGAAAACGAAAGAATTGGTGCAAGGGGCCATCCGCGGCATGCTTTCGACGCTCGACCCCCACTCCGCCTATATGACGCCCGAGATGTACAAAGAGATGCAGGTGGAAACCAAGGGCGAGTTCGGCGGGGTCGGGATTCAAATCGGCGTGAAGGAAAATCGCTTGGCCGTGATCGCACCGATCGAAGGGACGCCGGCCCAGCGGGCAGGTATCAAGGCGGGAGACTTCATCGTGAAGGTCAACGATGAGACGACCAAGGATCTTACGTTGATGGATGCGGTCCAGAAAATGCGCGGACCGAAGGGGACCAAGGTCAACTTGACCATTCAACGCGAGGGGACGCCGGATCCGCTGCAGTTTACGCTGATGCGGGATACCATCAAGATCGAAAGCGTCAAGTCGAGGATCATCGACAATCTGGGCTATGTCCGGTTGACGCAGTTTCAGGAAGCGACGGGACGCGATCTCGCGAAAGCCATCAAGCAGTTCCGCGAGCAGAAAGTCCAAGGGGCCATTCTGGATCTCCGGAACAATCCCGGCGGACTGCTGACGGCGGCGGTCGATGTGTCCGAACAGTTTCTCCCTAACGGGAAGCTCGTCGTGTTCACCAAGAATCGCGAAGGCAAGAAGGATGAATGGCTGGCGAAGTCCAAAGATCAAATGGACGAGCTTCCGATGATCATTCTCGTGAATGAAGGATCGGCGAGTGCGTCGGAGATCGTTGCCGGAGCTCTGCAAGACTGGGGCCGTGCGGTGATTGTCGGCACCACCTCGTTCGGGAAGGGATCGGTCCAGACCATTCTTCCGCTCGGTGACGGCTCAGGGCTTCGTCTCACCACGGCGAAGTACTATACGCCCAAGGGACGATCGATCCAATCCACGGGCATTACTCCCGATATTGTCGTCAAACTGCCGACTCCGGCCCCGGCAAAGGACGGGAAGCCCGCCGAAAAGGAGCCTGACGCAAAGGCCGTGAAGCCCTCCCAGGGGAAAGAGAAGGATGCGGCACCGCATTCGAACGGGAAGGCACCGGAGGACGCGGCCACCAAGAATGGTGCAACCCCTCAAACGCCGCCACTCGATAGTGCCGGTGATCCATCCCTTGAGCAGGATGCTCAATTGCAGAAGGCCGTTGAATTGCTGAAGACCTGGAAGATTTTTAAGGAGATGAAAGTCTCCTAACTCGGAGGAGACAATTTCTGCTGTCGAATGGCCTGGAGCAATGCATCCTCCGATCCGGTAAATCCTGGAACGGTGCGGAGAAGGTGGGATGAGACCAGTTGCTCCAGGTCATCCAGTGTTCGGATTCCCAGCCTGGCGTAGAGATAGCTCACCAGTGAATCGTGGAGTCCCGGCAGCCGCGCCCAGCTCTTTACCTCGGGTGGCAATGGCGTCTTCAGTTCTTCATATGTCCGAATCGTCCCGGTCTCCAGAAACTCCCTGATCTTTCCCGCCAAATCTTTCCCGATCCCGTCGATGTCTTCAAGTTCGTGACGCTGTGCCACGAGCGCGACATCCTCCTCTAGTGCCAGAATCGAATCGGCCGCACGACGATAGGCCCGGATGCGATAGGGATTGGCTCGTTGTGCGGCCAGGAGTGTGGCAATGGATTGAAAGACGTGGGCGAGTTGTTCGTTCTGCGTAGGCATGTTAAGGGTGCTCCGACTATCAACGGACTTGCATTGTGCGGGGGATGCCCCTCTTGAGACAAGGGGGAGAGCTAATTGACAACCAGAATTGTGCTCCCATAGGATGATCGCTATGGTCAACGAGATTCAAATCCAGGTGAATGGCGAGCCGCGCGGATGGCGGGACGGCGGGACGGTTGCCGATCTGTTGAGTGATCTGGCTATTGCGACGGAGCGCGTGGCCGTCGAGTTGAATCTTGAAATTCTCGACCGGAAGGATTTTGGACAGCGGAGTCTTTGCGAGGGAGACCGGGTCGAGATCCTCGGGTTTATCGGCGGTGGATGTGAGACCAAAGGAGAATCGGATGGACGCGAACGATAGATTGACGATTGCCGGTCATGAATTCCGCTCACGGCTGTGGGTGGGGACGGGAAAGTATAAGGATTTCGCCGAGACGAAAAAGGCGATCGAGGCATCCGGCGCCGATGTGGTGACGGTGGCGGTACGGCGCGTGAATATTACCGACCGTTCGAAAGAGAATCTCCTCGACTACATCGATCCGAAGAAGTACACGATTCTTCCGAACACGGCCGGTTGTTACACGGTCGAGGACGCGGTGCGGTATGCCCGGCTCGCACGGGCAGCCGGTATCTCCGATCTCGTGAAGTTGGAAGTACTCGGTGATGAACGAACGCTGTTCCCGGATACCGCGGGGCTCATTGAAGCCGCCAAGATTCTGATCAAGGAAGGGTTCATCGTATTGCCGTATACGAATGATGATCCCATTGTTGCGAAAAAGCTGGTCGACATCGGTTGTCCCGCGGTGATGCCTCTGGCGGCGCCCATCGGGTCTGGGCTGGGCATCCGCAACCCGTATAATCTCAAAATCATTATGGAGACCGTGAAAGTTCCCATCATTGTCGATGCCGGAGTGGGAACGGCTTCTGATGCCGCGTTAGCTATGGAGTATGGCGCTGATGCCGTGTTGATGAATACGGCGATCGCGGGAGCGCAGCATCCGATCGCCATGGCAGAAGCCATGAAATATGCGGTCTATGCGGGACGGTTGGCCTACAAAGCCGGGCGTATTCCGAGAAAGTTGTACGCGACTGCGAGTAGCCCTATTGAGGGCATGCTCTAATTGAGGGGCTTGTGTTGTGCTGGCGGAATGAGTCCCGAGTAAGTATGGCTTTCGGTCGCACTGGTCAAATCGTTCTGGCGGTCTGCTGATTGTCTCATGCCGCCTATTGATTTCCATCTGCTCTTAGTCACCGATCGTGTGCTGGTTTGTGGGCGCTCGCTTGAGAGCGCCCTCCGGGAATCGGTGGATGCCGGTGTGCCGGCAATCCAGTTGCGCGAGCGTGATCTTCCCACCCGAGAACTCTTGCCGTTGGCGCAGCAGATTCGTGCGATGACGCGAGATCGTGCTGTTCCGCTAATCATCAATGATCGTGTCGATATGGCGGTGGCATTGGATCTCGACGGGGTTCACCTTCGCGCCAGCAGTCTTCCGGTTTCAGTCGTGCGTCGAATTGTAGGCCAGCATCGGCTCATCGGCGTATCAGCGCATTCAGTCACAGAAGTACAACAGGCCGGCGATGATGGGGCCGACTATGTGATCCTCGGCCCGATCTTTGAGACCCTATCGAAGCGGGAGTTCGGTGATCCTCTAGGATTAGCGGTGCTGGCTGACGCCTGCCGCCATTCATCGGTGCCGGTGTTCGCCATCGGCGGCATCACACGCGAGCGAATCGGATCAGTGCGTGATGCGGGGGCGTATGGAGTGGCGATGATCGGTGGAATTCTCGGCCGAGAGGATGTCGGGAAAGCAACCGCCGATATGCAGTCGGCAGTTCGTGCCGCGTGGCCGCCTGATTCGCGCGATGATTCGCATGCACGTTGAGCTCGTGTAGTTGACCACCCCCAGGTCGGGTGTTAGAATCCGTTCACTGGCTTGAAGATGCGATTACGCGCGGTGTCCTAGCGTTACGGCGAGTAGGCACATGGCAGAGAAGAAGAGCGGTTCGAGCCGAATCCGGTCCCTCCGAGATTCCGTGAAGCAAATCACGAAGCGGTTGTCAGAGGGGAAAGCGGACGTGATTTCAAAAAACGACGACCATGCCCGCGAAGTCGACAAACTTCGCGTTCAAATTCAGTCGATGGAAGAAGAGATCCGTCGGCTGTATCAATCCCGTTACCAACTCGACCACGCCACCAAACAGAACGACAAGCTCGTTGCCACGCTGCAGGAAGCCAAGGCTCAGATCGAAGCGCTCCGCGCAGAGATCGAGAAGCTGACGGCGCCACCCTCTTCTTACGCGATCTATTCCTCCATGAATGCCGACGGCACGGCGAACGTGTTTGTGTCCGGCCGGAAGATGAAGGTTAGCTTGCTTCCCGCGATCAACAGCAAGGAGCTGCGTCGCGGGCAGGAAGTGGTGTTGAACGAAGCGCTAAATGTCATTGAGGCGAAGGGCTTCGACGTGCAAGGCGAGGTGGTTCGGCTCAAAGATGTGCTGGAGGGAAATCGCGCGCTGGTCACCCTGCATTTTGATGAGGAAAAAGTTGCGGAGCTGGCCGATCCACTCCTGGCCGAGCGGCTCAGCGTTGGTGATCATCTGCTGTACGATCCTCGTTCCGGGTATGTCATCGAAAAACTGCCAAAGTCTGAAGCCGAAGATTTGGTGCTCGAAGAAGTGCCGGATGTCGACTACGAGCACATCGGGGGGCTTCAGAAGGAACTGGAACATGTCCGTGATGCCGTGGAGTTACCGTTTCTCCATGCTGAACTGTTTGCGGAGTTTAAGCTGAGCGCTCCCAAAGGCGTGTTGCTCTATGGCCCTCCCGGTTGCGGAAAGACCTTGATTGCCAAGGCGGTGGCCAATTCGATTGCCAAAAAATTGGGTCATCTCACGGGAAAGCAAATCCGGAGCTATTTTCTGCATGTGAAGGGCCCGGAGCTGCTCAATAAATATGTCGGTGAGTCGGAACGGCAGGTACGTGAAGTCTTCAAAAAGGCGAAGGAACAAGCGGCTGAGGGCAATCCGGTCATTGTGTTCTTCGATGAAATGGACGCCCTTTTCAGGACGCGCGGCACGGGGATTTCTTCCGATATCGAGTCGACAATTGTGCCGCAGTTTCTCTCAGAGATTGATGGGATGGAACGGTTGCGGAACGTCATCGTGATCGGGGCCAGCAATCGACAGGATCTTATCGATCCGGCAGTGCTGCGCGCGGGGCGGCTGGATGTCAAAGTCAAAGTCGGCCGTCCGGATGCCACGGCGGCTCGGGATATCTTTTCAAAGTATGTCTCCACAGAATTGCCCTTTGCGCCGGAGGAGTTGGCGCAGCATGGCGGCGATCGGAAAGCGCTGGTTGAAAAGCTGACGACGCTCACCGTTGATACGATGTATGCGGCGTCCGAGGAGAATAAGTTCATCGAAGTGACCTACGCCAACGGGGAGAAGGAAGTCCTCTATTTCAAGGATTTTGCCAGCGGTGCGTTGATTGAGGGCATTGTCTCCCGCGCCAAGAAATACGCGGTGAAGCGGGCCATTGCGAAGGAAGGGGTCGGGCTTCGTTCGGAGGACCTCATCCGGGCCATTCGCGAAGAGTTCAAGGAGCATGAAGATCTCCCGAATACGACTAACCCTGATGACTGGGCGAAGGTGGCCGGCAAGAAGGGCGAAAAGATCGTGCATCTTCGCACGATCAGCGGCGGGCCGGCGGAGTCCCGCCAGATCGAAACCGTAACCACGGGCCATTATCTCTAGTCCTGTCATTACTCTATGCAAGACCAGCCGTCGACGAATTTCTCCCGCGTGATCGGCACGGAAACCGAGTTCGGTATTGCGGCCAAGGATGCGGCACTATCGGATCCTGTGGCCGGGTCGATTGCTGTGATCGGGCACTATCCCGGGTTGCCGGCTCCCAACGCCATTTGGGACTATGAAAACGAAAATCCCCTCTTGGACGCGCGGGGCTTCGAGGTGGAGGGAGAACGAGAACGCCCCAACCCTGAGTACAATCGCCAGCTGAATAAGGTCTTGGCGAACGGTGGCCGGCTGTACGTCGACGGGGCGCACCCCGAATATTCTATTCCGGAATGCTCGAACCCCAGGGAAGTGGTTGCCTTCGAACGCATCGGGGAACGGATCCTTGCCAAGAGTCTAACTGAATTGACCCGCGCGCGCGGACACGAACAGTGCGTCGTCTATAAGAATAATTCCGACGGGAAAGGGAACAGCTACGGGTATCACGAGAACTATCTCGTCGCCCGGGCCGTTCCGTTTGATCAGATCCTCCGTGTATTAGCGCCGTTCTTTGTCACTCGGCTGATTGTCGCCGGCGCCGGCAAGGTCGGCGCCGAGAATCAGACGAGTCCCGCCGAGTACCAGATCTCCCAGCGTGCCGACTTTTTCGAATGCCTGGCCGATCTCAACACGATGGTCAAGCGGCCGATCATCAATACGCGGGATGAACCGCATGCCGAATACAGCAGGTATCGGCGGCTGCATGTGATCGTGGGCGATGCCAACATGGCCGAGCTCTCCACCTATCTGAAGGTGGGAACCTTGAGCATGGTGCTGGAATTGCTGGAAGCGGGTGCGGATCTTCCGCAGATTGAGCTGGACGAACCGGTTCGAGCGATCAAGCAGGTGTCGCGCGATCTGGATATGAAGCAGTCCCTGAAGCTCTCTAGCGGACGGCCGACGACAGCTTTGGCGATTCAACGAGCCTATTGGAGTGCCGCGAAGACCTATTACGCGAGCCATCCAACCACTGAGGTCATGCAGGATGTCTTGCTTCGATGGGAGCATGTCTTGGATTGTTTGGAGAAAGATCCACGGCTGCTGGTCGATGAGTTGGATTGGGTTGCCAAGCGCCATATGATCGAGTCGTATTTGGATCGGAAGGGGTGTGGGTGGACGGATCCGCGAGCCAAGCTCATGGATCTTCAGTATCATGATGTGCGGCCGGACAAGGGGCTCTTCTATACCCTCGAGCGAGGGAACCTGATCAAGCGCATTGTCAGTGAAGCTGAAATCGTGCGCGCGGAAACGATGCCGCCTCCAGGGACGCGCGCCTATTTCCGCGGGCGTTGCGCGGCCAAGTTTGCCGCCTCACTTTATGGAGTCAGTTGGACCTCAGTACTGTTCGATTTCGGGAATCCGACCATTACCAGGATTCCGCTGATGGATCCAAGCCGAGGCACGGAAGCTATGACGGGTGCGCTGTTGGAGAGTTGTTCGACGGCCGAAGCGTTATTGGAAAAACTGAAAGCCTAACCCAGGGAGCCGCGTTACGCGCCACATATGAATCTTCCTTTTTTGCCGAATCACGATGAATCGAGCTTCTTCGATTTTATCTCCAAGCAATATCCCGGGCTGACGCTGGGAGGAAACAGCGGCGGTGTGTTTCCCGGTACCCAGGAGTCATCACGAGGGGGAGGCGCGTTGACGGTTCCGCAGGCCACGACGGTGCTGGCCATTAAGTTTCAGCAGGGCGTGGTGATTGCTGGCGATCGCCGGGCGACGGAGGGATTTCAAATCGCCGACCGCCGGATCGAGAAAGTATTCAAGATCGATGAACATTCGGCCATGGCTATTGCCGGTGCAGCCGGGCCCTGCATCGAAATGGCGAAACTGTTTCAGACCGAGTTAGAGCATTACGAAAAGTTGGAGGGGATGTCGTTGTCATGTGAAGGGAAGGCCAATAAGCTCGGCCAAATGGTGAAGGCGAACTTGCCCATGGTGTTTCAAGGACTCGTCGTGATGCCGCTCTACGTAGGCTATGATCTCAAGCGAGGTGAAGGGCGCATCTTCAAGTATGATATCACCGGCGGGCGGTACGAAGAGTCGGATTATCATGCGATCGGGTCCGGCGGGAAGGACGCGCGGAACACCATGCGCGAACATTTTCAGCGCCAACTTCCGGAAGCAGAGGCCCTCAAGCTCGCGCTGATGTCGCTCTACAATGCCGCCGATGATGATGTGGGAACCGGTGGCCCCGATCTGGTGCGGGGGATCTATCCGACCGCCAAGTTCGTGACCGCGCAGGGGATCACGGATGTGCCGAACGACAAGATTCGTGCGGTCTATGACGTGTTGTTGGCCGCCCGTCGCTCGAAGGAGACGTAACGATGCCGATGCCCTACTACGTGTCTCCCGAGCAGATGATGCAGGACAAGGCGGAGTATGCCAAAAAGGGCATCGCCAAGGGCCGTTCAAGTATCGCCATGGAATATGCGGACGGGGTGTTGTTCACCGCGGATAATCCCAGCGCGTCGCTCCATAAAATCTCCGAAGTCTATGACTGTATCGCGTTTGCCGGGGCCGGGAAGTACAGCGAGTTTGAGAATCTCCGAAAGGCCGGCATCCGCCATGCCGATCTGAAGGGCTTCATGTATAGCCGGGAAGATGTCACGGCTCGCTCGCTGGCCAACGGCTATTCGCAAAGTCTCGGTACCATCTTCAGCCAGGAAATGAAGCCGCTTGAAGTGGAAATTCTCGTGGTCCAGGTGGGGTTGAACAGCCATGCGAATGAAATTTATCGCATTTCCTTCGACGGCAGCATCATCGATGAAAAGACCGTCGCCGTCATCGGCGGCCGGTCGGAGGCGGTGTTGGCGGCGATGAAGGACAAGGTGACCGGTCCTCCCCCGTCTCTCAAAGCCGCGCTGGGTTTCTGCGTGTCTGCGCTGGAACAGACGGCCAATCAGAAGCTCAACCCTGAAGGATTGGAAGTGGCCGTGCTCGAACGGGCGCGCACCGGCCGCAAGTTCAGGCGGCTCATGCCGGTTGAAGTTCAGCAACTCCTGACGGCCTGATGCGGGCGTGAGGTCGCGCCGGGCGCGGAAGTTGAAGCTCGCTCTATGGCCGTGTATTGTGTTGTAATCTTCCATGCTATCCCCCGGTTCTATAAAGCAGCGGATTTTCGGTCTGGAAAACGAGTACGGCCTGATCTTCTCGCCGAACGGACGCATCTATCTGCCGATGGAAAAAGTCCTCGGCTACATCTTTGAAGGTCTGATCCCCAACAGCTGGCCCTCCAACGCATTCCTCGTCAATGGCGCCCGGTTCTATCAGGACACCGGCTGTCATCCTGAATACTCCACACCCGAGTGCGATAATATTCTGGATCTCGTCATCCACGATAAAGCCGGGGAGCGGTTGCTGGAGGCCTGTCTTCCCGCGGCGGAAGAACGGTTGCGTGAGGAAGGCCTGTCAGGCGAGATCTATATCTTCAAGAACAACACCGATTCGCTCGGGAATACCTATGGATGTCATGAAAACTTTCTGATGCGGCGAGATGTGGATTTCTGGAAGGTCACGGAGCAGCTGATTCCCTTCTTCGTCACCCGGCAAGTCTACAGTGGAGCAGGCAAAGTGTTGAAGGTGTCCGGGAAGCCGCAATATTTCATTTCTCAGCGCGCCCAGCATATTCACGAGAAAACGTCGTCCTCCACCACGTCCTCTCGCAGCATTATCAATACCCGCGATGAACCGCATGCCGATGCGGAGCGCTACCGTCGGCTGCATATTATCGTCGGGGACTCCAATATGTCGGAGTTTGTCACCTATGTGAAGGTGGGCACGGCTGCGTTGGTGCTCTCGATGATCGAAGACGGCTATGCCGTGCAGGGGATGGAGTTGGAAGATCCGGTCAAAGCGATTCGGGAGATCTCACGCGACCCGACTTTGAAGAAGAAGGTGAAGCTGGATGACGGGCGCCAGATGACCGGCATCGAAATTCAGCGGGTCTATCTCGATCGCGCGCAGCAGTATTTAGCGCAGCACGAGCATGATTCGGTTCATGACGACGTGTTTCACAAATGGGCGACGTTACTGGATCGGTTGGAAGATGATCCGATGCAACTGGTTCATCAGGTGGACTGGGTGACCAAGAAACACCTCATTCAGTCGTATGTCGATAAAAAAGGCTGTGGATGGGACGATCCCCGTGTGTACCTGCTGGATTTGCAATTCCATGATGTGAAGCGAACGCGGGGGCTATATTATCTGATGGAGTCCAAGGGGCTCATCGAGCGGGTCGTGGAGGAGGACGCGGTGCAGCGGGCGATGTCCACGCCGCCGCAAACCACGAGAGCCAAGGTGCGGGGGGATTTCATCCGGTTTGCCAGGGCCAAGAACCGGTCGTATACCGTGGACTGGACCTATCTCAAATTAAACGGGTATTGGGAAGAGACGATTTTGTGCATGGATCCGTTCAGCGCTACGAATCGTCGGGTCGAAGAATTAGTCTCACAAGTGTCGGGAACGAGGTTCTCTCGATGAATGCCATGATCCAAGCCGTCCAGCAGCGCGCCTCGCAATTCGATCGTATGATTCTGACGGCGATCGTTTTAGTTGCGAGCATTTTCCCGATCGAACTGGTCCCGGGGTCAATGCCGGCGCCGAAGGGGGCGGACGGACAATACAGCGGGAAGCAAGGACAGATCGTGCTGGTCAAAGTGCCGGGCGACAATCCCCAGGCAGAAGTCCGGGGGACCTTCATGGGGCGGACCCTGTCGTTTTTCCCGGACACGCGAAGCGGCGAAGCTCCCGGCTATGTTGGATTGCTGGGTCTCGATATGCAGGATGAGCCTGGCACACATGAATTGGCAGTGGAGATCAAGGCCGGCGACCAGACCAAGCATGTCAGCATGAATGTGCTGGTGGTCAAAGAAAAGTTTCG
>CAYHNM010000009.1:0-15072 GCA_964357985.1 uncultured Nitrospira sp.
GACGCCGCTCCAGATCTTGCTCTCGTCGATGGCCTTGTCAGGGTTCAAAGTTTTGGCCTTTGTCATTAACACATCCGTTGTTTCCGGATAGGCCGGATCGGAGATGCAGCAATTGTCGACAGGACAGACGGCCGCGCACTGCGGTTCATCAAAATGCCCGACGCATTCCGTGCAGCGATCGTGGGTGATGATGTAGATATTATCGCCCACGCCCTGACCGTCGCCCACGTGATGGCCCTTGCCCTCAGCATCGCTCCGGGTTTCGAAAATCGCCTCGTTGGGACATTCAGGCAGGCAAGCCCCACAGGAAATGCATTCGTCGGTAATCAGCAGTGCCATGACCCACGCCTCCTTCTCACTTCTTAAGACAACAAACAATATTGACAAGATCGCGCCGCCCCGACCATAGTGCGTGCGCTGTGTGGGGGCCATTCTATTCTGTGATTCTTTTCTAAGTCAACAGAACGGCTTCCGGTCAGAAGGCCTAGAATTCACGGGAATATGGCCCATGAGACCCAGCCTGGCAAGTTAATCTTTATTGACACCGAAGGCGAATGTTATGGGTTTGACGCAGTCTCAGGGGAGCGATCGAGAGCAGAAAAAAAAGCGGATCATCATGATGATCCTGTTGGCGATCCTCTTGATGAGCGTATCCATGTTTCTGGTGCCGCAGAAGGACACCGACATCATTGTGGTGACCTTTCCTCATGGTGAGACGATCGAGGCGGAAGTTGCAGAGACGCCGGAGAAGCTGCTGTTCGGACTCGCGTTTCGTGATGAGTTGCCGCCCAACACGGGGATGCTTTATATCTTTGAGTCTAATGGGCTTCATCGGGTCCGGACCAAGGAATTTCGATTCCCAGTGGATATGATCTGGGTGGATGAGAGCCATCATGTGGTTCATACCGTTGAGGGAGCGAGCCCCTGCGAAAAGGACCCCTGTCCGTTCTTCGGTCCGCCGCCTGAGCCGGCGCGATACGTGTTGCAAACGGAACCTGGGTTGATCCGGCGGCTCGGGGTTGCGAATGGGGACGAGTTGAAGTATTTCCTGCGGATGTAGCGCGAAGCATGGCGTTCCAAGAAGGTCGTGAGGCGGTTTCTCGGGAGTGAAATTAGGAGAGATGGTCATGGAGGGGTTTCAGCGAGTCGCTGGTTTGAACGAAGTGGCCCCTGGGCAATCGAAAGTGGTGAAGGTCAATGACAAGGCCATTGCCCTGTTCAATATCGACGGCAAGTTCTATGCGATTCACAATCTGTGTCCGCATGAAGGTGGACCGCTGAACGAAGGTCGATTGAAAGGGTATGTGGTGGCCTGTCCCTGGCACGATCTGGCTTTCGACATTCGAAGCGGGCAGGGAACCGACGGCGGCGGTTATTGCATCGGGAGTTATGAGGTTCGTGTCGAGGATGCCGATATTCTTATCGGTCCCCGTCGAAAGGCGTAGTGGTGGATTGGGGGGGGATTGTGGTCTATGGAGCTGATGGGCAATCATGAATAGTGCCGGACAGAATATGTCGGGTCCCTCGGAAGGCCAAGAGAGGCGTGCCATTGAGGCTGTCCTCGGGCGAGCGTTTACCATTCATCTGTGGGAAGACCGTACCCGCGGTGAGCAATGGGTTCCGAGCTACAACACCAAAGCGTTGACCCTTGTGGACGATCAGTTTCTCCGAGTCGCCAGTAATAACGCGGTCGAGAATGGTCAGCGCACGTTCGAGTTTCAGGGGATGCTGCCCGGGACTCATGAATTAGTGTTCGAAAAACGCATGGGGTGGAAATTCACGGCGGAAGATCGTCGAGTATTTCTGATCCAGGTCGCGCCAACCGGGAAAGATTGATCGTCGTGCCGGATATTGCATTTATCAACGGGCGATTCCTTCCCTGGCATGAGGCCACCGTACCGATCGAAGATCGTGGTTTTCAGTTCGGCGACGGCGTGTACGAAGTCATCAGAACCTATCATGGCCGTCCCTTTGAACTGGATGGGCATCTCAATCGGCTTGACCGCAGTGCGCATGAACTGAGCCTGATTCAGCCCTATACGAGAGCCCAGTGGACCGAATGGATTCAGCAGGGCGTTCGGGCGGCTGGATATGCCGAGGCGAAGGTCTATCTCCAGATTACCCGCGGGGTCGCGGCGAGAGATCACGTGTTTCCGTCAAACGTGGCTCCAACGGTGGTGATGACGATTCGGGAGTTGGCGCCGTTTCCGGCGAAGACCAGGGAAACAGGGGTCATTGCCAAAACTTGTGAGGATTTGCGCTGGGGGCGGTGTGACATTAAGAGCTTGAATTTGTTAGCGAATGTGTTGGCTCGTGAAGAGGCGAAGCGGGCCGGCGTGTTTGAGGCAATTCTGGTGAAAGATGGTCTGGTTACGGAAGGGTCAGTGAGCAATGTGATGGCGATTCAATCGGGAACCGTGGTGACCGCTCCTGAAGGCCCGCGCATTCTCTCGGGGGTGACCCGCACGGTGGTCTTGGAGCTGGCAAGGGTTGCTGGGATTCCGGTACGCGAAGAGTTCCTGCCGATTGAGTCGCTCTATACCGCCGATGAAGTGTTTCTCACCGGGACGACCGTGGAAGTCCTCGCGGTGGTTCAGGTGGATGGGCGGACGATCGGAGCAGGTCGACCTGGTCCGGTTGTGAGGGCTCTGGCCTCTCGCTGGGCGGCATTGACGGGGGAGTCCCCCTTGCTTTGAGGGGGGGGCCATGTTAAGGTGCCGTCGCTGGAAGTGGGCTCAGGCCCACTTTTTTGTTTGGGCAGATGTACGGCAGTGTCAGAGGATACCGCGTTGAGCATTCCGGAGCATGGATCCCGGTCTTCCATTGATCGGATTCAGGACATTCTTTCTCCGATTCTCTGGACACTAGGGTTGGAATTAGTGGACGTGGTGTGCGTCGGGCAAGGTTCCCGATCCGTTGTCCGAGTGCTGATCGACAAGCCAGGTGGTGTGACCGTTTCAGATTGTGAGCGGGCCCATTTGGCGGTAGGTCCCGCGCTGGATGTTGCCGATCCATTTCCACATGCCTATACGCTGGAAGTGTCATCACCCGGGCTTGACCGTCCGTTCAAGCGGCTCCAAGACTATCAGCGTGCGGTCGGGAAGCGGGTGAGCGTGAAGCTGAAGCAGCCGCTTGACGGCCAATGGCGTATTATCGGAGAGTTGGTGCAGGCGGATGAGGACTCGGTCGTCTTGGCGATCGCGTCGAAGGCCGCCACGACGGACACAGTGAAACTGGATCGCCACTCTGTCGCGGAGGCCCGGCTAGTGATTGAGATGTAGCCGATGGTCAGGAGTGGTTGCAGTCCCGCACGATCGAGCAGGAGCCTAAATTTATGAACCGAGAATTAATCGCAGTCATCGATGAGATTGGACGCCAGAAAGGCATCGACAAGTCCCGCGTCATCGGGGCCATCGAGTCCGCCCTCCAAACTGCCGCCAAAAAGCGCTTCGGGCAGGCGGAGAACATCCAGGTCGAGATTGACTCAAAGACCGGCGAGATCTCCGTGGTCTCGAAGAAGACGATTGTCGATCACGTGAGCAACCCGAAGGCGGAAATCTCGCTTCAGGAAGCGCGTCAACTTGACAGTGAAGCGGAAGTGGGAGACGAAATCGGCTCGCTCATCGAAATGGACGAGCTCGGTCGTATCGCGGCGCAGACGGCGAAACAGGTCATCTTTCAAAAGGTGCGCGAGGCTGAGTGGGAAGCCGTTCAGAAAGAATATTCGACCAGGCAGGGCGACCTCGTCAACGGCATTATCCTCGGCATGGAACGTCGGAATTATCTGGTGGATCTTGGCAAGACCGAAGCCATCCTGCCGATTCAGGAGCAGATCCCGCGCGAGACGTATCGGCGCGGCGATCGGGTCAAGGCGATGTTGTTGGAAGTCCGCCGGACGCCGAAAGATGTGCAGGTCATCCTGACGCGGAGCCATCCCCAATTCGTCTCGAAGCTGTTCGAGCTGGAAGTGCCGGAAGTCATGGAAAAGATCGTTGAGATCAAGTCGATCGTCCGAGAGCCGGGCGATCGCACGAAGATTGCCGTAACTTCGCGTGAGAAGGCGGTCGATCCGGTCGGCGCCTGTGTCGGCATCAAGGGATCGCGTGTGCAGGCGGTGGTCCGCGAGTTACGGGGTGAGAAGATTGATATCATCACCTGGACGCAGGATCCTCGCGTGTTTATTGCGGAGGCGCTGAATCCCGCCACGATCGAAAAAGTCGGCATCGACGACGAGAAGAAGTCGGCGTTGGTCGTGGTCGCCGATTCGCAGCTGTCGCTGGCGATCGGGAAGAACGGACAGAACGTGCGGCTGGCGGCTCGTTTGACCGGATGGAAGATCGATATCATCAGCGCGACGGAATACGAAAAAGAAAAAGTGGAGCGCGACAAGGAAATCAAAGCTGCGATGGCCGATGAGGCCGAAGCGCAGCGATTGCAGGAAGAGGCCCGGCAAGCCGCCAGAGCCGAAGAAAACGAATCGAACTAGAATCGAGTTCAACCAGTGTCTGCCATGCGCGTCTATGAATTAGCGAAGAAACTGGGGATGGAGAATAAAGATCTCATCCCTGAACTCAAGAAGATGGGTGTGCCTGTCGCCTCTCACAGCAGTGCGCTCGATGACGACACGGTGCAAAAGGCTCTGGATAAACTCAGCCCGAAAGCCAAAGGGGCCGTGAAGGCGAGTGGGAAGGCGTCAGGCGACGATGTGGTCGGAAAAACACGCGACACCGAGGTAAAGCACGAGGGTGGGCATGGCGCCAAGGCGTCTGCCTCCAAAGCCGCAATAGTCGAGGAGCCGGCAAAGGCAGACAAACGGCGCATCCTTATCAAGCGCAAGAAAGAGGATGAGCCGGTTGAGGCCGGTGGTCTGGTGGCTCCCCCGCCGAGTGAGGTTGAGGCATCCGCCGTTGCTGCGACACCCGTTGCGCATCCAGCGGTGAGTGAACCGCCGCCTCCTCCACCTGTGGCCCTGCCGGAGTTGCCGGAAATCGGAACGATCCTCGCGCAGCCTCCGCCCCCCCCAGTTGAGAAGGTAGTTGTAAAGCCCGCGGCCGTTTTGCCAGGAGTAGTGCTGACGCCGGAAGCGCTCGCAGCGAAAAAGAAGAGCCTGGCGCTCGAAGCGATTGAAGCTGAGGGGCTCAAGGAAAAACTCAAAAAGGCCAAAAAGACCGGTCGGCCCAAAGAAGAGCCGGATGTGAAGCATCGTGAAGATGCAGCCCGGTGGCAGGATCTTCGGGCCATTCCGACTGTACAGCGCCGCGATGATCGGTCCCGGCATCTCCATCATAGTGCGCCTTCAGAAATTACCAAGCCGCGCAGAAAGAGCGTCAAGGTTACGCTGGGGACGACAGTCAAAGAATTTGCCGAGCTGATCGGGCAGCGTCCGGCAGACATTGTTCGAAAGCTGATGGAGATGGGGCAGATGCTCACCTTCAATCAGCCGATGAACATGGATGTGGCCTCGATGATTGCCGAGGAAGCCGGCGTCAAAATAGAAATCTCCGTTGAGAAGGCCGGCGATGAGCTCCTGGAAGCCGTGGTGCAGGCGGGAGAAGGCGATGAGCGTCTTGAGCCCAGGCCGCCGGTCGTCACCATCATGGGCCATGTCGACCACGGGAAAACCTCTCTCCTGGATGCGATCAGGCAAACGAAGGTCGCTGAGGGCGAGGCGGGCGGGATTACGCAGCATATCGGTGCCTATACCGTCTCGGTTCATGGGAAGCAGGTTACATTCCTGGATACGCCGGGCCATGAAGCCTTCACCGCCATGCGGTCGCGCGGCGCCAAGGTGACGGACATCGTCATTCTTGTGGTGGCGGCCGATGATGGCGTGATGCCGCAGACGATCGAAGCGATCAACCACGCAAAAGCCGCTGGCGTGCCACTCATTGTGGCCATGAATAAAATCGACAAGCCCGAGGCCAATCCCGACCGGGTGCGTAATGCGCTCTCTGAGCACGGGCTGATTTCAGAGGCCTGGGGTGGCGACACCATCATGGTGGAAGTGTCGGCCAAGCAGAAGACCGGTCTCGACACGTTGCTCGAAATGATATTGCTCCAGTCGGAAGTGTTGGAGTTGAAAGCCGATCCTCATCGTCAGGCCAAGGGAACTGTCGTGGAGGCCAAGTTGGAGCGGGGCCGCGGTCCTGTCGCAACGGTGCTCGTGCAGAACGGTACGCTCAAAGTGGGCGATGTATTTGTTGTTGGAACGTTCAGCGGTCGTGTTCGTGCCCTCCTCAACGACCGGGGTGTCAAGACGCAGCAGGCGACGCCGTCGATTCCTGTCGAGGTGATCGGGCTGCCGGGCGTGCCTTCCGCCGGTGATGTCTTCCAAGTGGTCTCCGACGAGCGAGTGGCGCGAGAAATTGCCGATGAGCGGGCGCAGAAGCAGCGCACGGCCGATCTCGCGGGCCAGACGAAAGTCTCGCTCGACGATCTCTTTGCCAGAATTAAGGAAGGGTCAGCCAAGGAGCTGGCCATCGTCATTAAGGCGGATGTGCAAGGTTCGTCAGAAGCGCTGGCTGCGGCGGTCGAAAAGCTTCCAACGCCTGCCGTCAGGATTCGGGTGATTCACAACGGTGTCGGCGGAATCACGGAATCCGATGTGCTCCTGGCTGCTGCCTCGCGCGCGATTATTATCGGGTTCAATGTCCGTCCTGAACCGAAAGCCGCGTCCCTGGCTGAGCAGCAAGGGGTCGACGTTCGTTTGTATACGATTATTTATGAAGCGCTGTCCGATATTAAGGCCGCGATGGAAGGGTTGCTTGACCCCACGCTTAAAGAGCGGTCGTTGGGTCGGGCGGAAGTGCGCCAAGTCTTCACGATTCCCAAGGCTGGTGTGGTGGCCGGTTCCTACGTTGTCGAGGGAACGATCTCTCGAGCAGCCGTGGGAGTCAGGCTTATTCGAGACAACGTGGTGGTGTTCGAGGGACGCCTCGGGTCGTTGCGCCGGTTCAAGGATGACGTGCGCGAGGTTCAACAGGGATACGAGTGCGGTATCAGCATCGAAAACTTTAACGACATCAAGGCCGGCGACGTGATCGAGGCCTATACGATCGATAAGATCGCTGGGAAACTCTAAGTCACAGAGTCGGTAGGTGTGGTGCGTGGCTGGGATGGTCGTGGGCGTCTGCACCGTCGAGCTGTGGATTCCGGAGAGTCAGTCGCTCAAGGATAAGCGGCAGGTCTTGCATAGCGTGAAGGATCGCCTGCGCGGCAAGTTCAACCTCTCTATTGCCGAAGTGGACGGGCAAGACCTCTGGCAAAAAGCGGTGCTCGGGATGGCCTGTGTGGCGAATGACGGGAGTCACGTCGAACAGGTTCTGGAGCAGGCGCTCAACGTCATCAAGAGTATGCCAACTATTGAAGTTGTTCGTGTGCATCGGGAGCTGTTGTAGCACGCATGCGGGTGAAGCCGGGAAGAAGTAGGCAAGAGGGGCGAGCGTGCGACAGGTGGGCGATGTCCAAAACGACATATAAGCGATCAGACCGAGTGGCCGATCAGATTCGCATGGAAGTGGCGGACATCTTGATGCGCAAGATCAAGGATCCGCGCGTGCGGTCGGTCACGGTGACCGATGTCGAGCTGACGGCGGATTTACGGATCGCCTATATCTTCGTCACGACGATGGAGAAAGAGCAGGCTGAGCGCGATGTGTTTGCCGGATTATCGAAGGCCAGCGGTTTTGTTCGTGCCGAGCTGGGGCGACGGCTGGCATTGCGCTACTTGCCGGAGATCGTGTTTAAGCGAGATGAGACCGGCCCACGCGGCGACCGAGTGATGAAACTGCTCGATGAATTGCAGCCGCATGAGACGGCCCAAGACACGTCCGATGAAACGTCCGGTCCGGCTGAGTTGATTATTCCTCCGATGAGAACCAAGTGATGGCGCTGGTGACGGAAGGGCGACAAAAGACTCGTGTGGGCGATGGCGTGCTCATCGTCAACAAAGAGGTCGGATGGACGTCTCATGATGTGGTGGCGAAAGTGCGGGGCCTGTTGGGCGGGGTCAAGGTCGGTCATGCCGGCACGCTGGATCCCGCGGCGACGGGTGTGTTGCCGTTGCTGATCGGAAAAGCCACGCGTGTGGCGGAATATCTGGTGGGCTGGGACAAGGAATATCGTGCGGTCTTGCGGTTGGGTGAAACGACGGATACGCAGGATGCAACCGGGACGGTGCTTCAGCAGGTCGAGACTGCGGGAGTGAACGCCGACATCCTTGACGCTGTAGTCGCCCGATTTCGCGGCCCGCAAAAGCAAATGCCCCCGATGTATTCGGCGGTGAAGGTGGCTGGGCGACCGTTGTATAAGTCGGCGCGTGCCGGAGAAATCGTTGAGCGGGCAGAGCGGGACATCGTCATTCACGAGCTTGAAGTGACGGCCGTCAATGGACGCGATATCGCCTTGCGAATCGTTTGTTCGAAGGGGACGTATATTCGTACGTTGTGCGCCGATATGGGGCAGGCGCTGGGCGTCGGCGGACATCTCTTGTCGCTCGAGCGTACGCGCGTCGGGTCGCTGGCTATCGAGCAGGGACTGACGGTCGAGCAGATTGCCGCTCATGTGGCGATCGGGTCGGTTGAATCTGTCCTATTGACGCTGGATCGGGTGTTGGCGCAGCTGCCGCTCGTGACGGTGACGACGGAGCAAGCCGCGCGTGTGTTGCACGGTGCGCCGATCGGGCTACCACATGATCTGCCGCCAACCTCGTCGCCCATCCGTCTGAAGGACGAGCAGGGACGGCTGTTGGCGATCGGGACGTATGACGGGCAGGGTACAGGGGCGGTCAGAATTGACAAAGTGTTAGTGGACAGTGAATCACTCAATTAAAAGGCAGGAGGAGTACGAGTCATGGCCTTGTTGAAGGAAGCAAAGACGGAGTTGATCAAGCAGTATCGCCAGCACGATACGGATTCGGGATCCCCCGAAGTTCAGATCGCGGTGCTGACCAACCGGATTACCTATTTGACCGAGCATTTCAAGCTGCACAAGAAGGATCACCATTCACGGCGTGGTCTCTTGCAGCTGGTCGGACGGCGGCGCCGGTTGCTCGACTATCTGCGTGGCGTCGATGAAGCGCGCTATCGGGCGGTCATTGAACGACTCGGTATTCGCAAGTAGTCGGAAGAGAGACGGACGCAAGCCGCTGTCGCACAGGGAGTGCGACAGCGCGGAACGCATGTCACACAGGTGAACACGGAGATGCGCTCGCGTGCGAGCGTATCTCTGTGGGCATCTGTGGGACCCAACCTGGAGGAAACCATAGATGGTACACGTTGTTGAATTGGAGATTGCAGGCCGCACCTTGCGGCTTGAAACCGGTCGAGTGGCCAAGCAGGCCGACGGCTCGATTTGGGCCACGTACGGGGACACAGTAATATTGGCGACGGCGGTGGCGTCACAGAACGCCAAGCCCGGTATCGATTTTCTACCCCTCACAGTCGATTACATTGAAAAAGCCTATGCAGCTGGAAAGATTCCGGGAGGATATTTCAAGCGCGAGGGGCGTCCGGCTGAAAAGGAAGTCCTGACCAGCCGCTTGATCGATAGGCCCCTGCGACCGCTCTTCCCCGAAGGCTACTACTTCGAAACCCAGGTCATTGCCTCCGTCTTGTCCGCAGACAAAACGGGCGCGACCGATGTGGTCGGTATTACAGCGGCCTCCGCAGCCTTGTCGATTTCGAATATTCCGTTCGCGGGACCGGTGGCCGGGGTGAAGATCGGACGAGTGAAGGGCCAGTTTGTCGTGAATCCCGACCTGGAGACATTGGAGATCAGCGATCTCCATTTGGTGGTAGCCGGGACGGCCGATGCCATCATGATGGTCGAAGCGGGCGCCAATGAATTGCCCGAGGCCACCATGCTGGAAGCCCTGGCCTTGGCCCATGCCGAGATCAAGAAAATCGTCGCGAAGATTTCCGAGCTGGCCAAGCTGGTCGGAAGCAAAAAGCGCGAAGTGAAAGTCGAAGCGATCGATTCAGCGCTGGCTGCCAAGGTGAAGGCGATGGTCGCGCAGCCGATTCGCGATGCGATCATGATCCCGAACAAGGCCGCGCGCCAGGAGCGGTTGGATCAAGTGATGGCCGAGGCCGTCGAGAAACTCAAGAATCCCGACGTGCCTACCACCGAGCGCCACGTCAAGATCGTCTTCCACGGGTTGGAATACACCGAAGTCCGGAACATGATTCTCGAAAAGCGTTCACGGGCCGACGGGCGCGGCCCGGCGGATATCCGGCCGATCACCTGCGAAGTCGGGGCCTTGCCCCGCGCGCACGGGTCTGCGATTTTTACTCGCGGCGAAACGCAGAGTCTTGCGGTCGTGACGCTGGGGACGACAGACGACGAGCAGCGCATCGATGCGCTGGAGGGCGAGTACACCCGCACCTTCATGCTGCATTACAATTTCCCGCCCTTCAGTGTCGGCGAGGCGCGGCCGCTTCGCACGCCGGGCCGGCGCGAGGTCGGTCACGGAGCCTTGGCAGAGCGGGCGTTGAAGCCGGTCATTCCCGGGAAAGACGTGTTTCCCTACACGCTCCGCATCGTCTCTGAAATTCTGGAGTCCAACGGATCGTCGTCGATGGCAACCGTCTGCGGCGGCACCCTGGCGATGCTGGATGCCGGCATTCCCATCAAGGAGCCGGTGGCGGGTATCGCGATGGGCCTGATTAAGGAAGGGGATGGCGTCATCATCCTCTCCGATATCCTCGGCCTCGAAGATCATTTGGGCGATATGGACTTCAAAGTCTGTGGAACGAAGAATGGCGTGACGGCTTTGCAGATGGACATCAAGATCGGCGGGATTACGATGGCCTTGATGCAGCAGGCGCTGGAGCAAGCCCGTTCCGGACGCATTCATATCCTTGAGCGGATGGCCTCAGCGTTGACCACGCATCGTACGAACCTGTCGCCATTTGCTCCGCGTATCTATACGGTCAAAGTTAAGCAGGATAAGATCCGTGACATCATCGGTCAGGGCGGGAAAACCATCCGCGCCATCCAGGCCGATTGCGGCGTCAAGATCAATATCGAAGACACCGGCATCGTCACCATCGCGTCCGCCGACGAGGCCTCGCTGCAAAAGGCGAAGGATATGATCAACCGGTTGACCGAGGAAGTCGAAATCGGCAAGATCTATATGGGCACGGTTCGCAAGATCATGGACTTCGGCGCGTTCGTCGAAGTGTTGCCGGGCACCGATGGATTGGTGCACATTTCTCAGCTGGCGCACCATCGCGTGAAGGCCGTTGCCGACGAAGTCGCAGAAGGCGATCAGATTATGGTGAAAGTCTTGGAGATTGATCGGCAGGGGAAGATCCGGTTGAGCCGGAAAGAGACCATGCCGGCTCCGACAGGGGGCTCACAGGAACCAGCGGCCGAGTAATCCTCGTGTATCGCAAACTCATTCTGGAGAACGGGGTCCGCTTGGTGACCGAGCGGATCCCCACTCTCAAGTCAGTTACCGTCGGCATTTGGGTCAATGCCGGTTCGCGTGACGAACAGCCGGCGCAAGCCGGATATTCCCACTTCATCGAACACATGTTTTTCAAGGGGACGACCAGCCGGTCGGCCACCGACATCTCACGCGAGATCGATGCGTTGGGTGGCGAGATGAATGCCTTTACCACGCGCGAGACCACTACGTTCTATGTGAAAGTCCTCGACCAGCATCTGCCGAAGGCCCTCGACCTGCTCTCCGATCTCTTGCATCGTTCCAAGTTCGCTCCAAAGGACATCGAAAAAGAAAAGCAGGTCGTGCTGGAAGAAATCCGCATGGTGCAGGATGATCCGGAAGATCTTGTCCAGGAACTCCATACCGGCCAGGTCATGGGCCGTCATCCGCTGGGCCGGCCGATCCTTGGGCGGGCAGCGACGATCGGGGCGTTGCGGCGGCAGGACCTCCTCGACTACGTCGAGGCGCGATACCAGCCTCAGGAGATTGTCGTCGCGGTGGCGGGAAGTTTTGACCAGCGAGCGCTTGAACGGACCATTGCGCGTGAGTTCGGTCGTCGTCGTCCGTCATCGCCGCAGCCTCACGTGCGCCGTGCGCCGGATCTTCTCGGCGGGGTGGTGATGCAGCGCAAGCGATTGGAGCAGGTCCATCTCTGCATCGGAATGAAGGGGATTTCCGCGGGCCATCCGGATCGGTATGCCGCCTATGTCTTGAACAGTGTGCTGGGCGGGAGCGTGAGTTCTCGCCTGTTTCAAGAAGTCAGGGAAAAGCGGGGGCTCGCCTATTCAATCTATTCCTTTCTCTCCGGCTATTCAGACGGCGGGACCATCACCGTGTATGCGGGAACGCGGCAGAAAGAAGTCGAGCGAGTGCTCGACGTCACTCGCCGAGAGATTCGTCGTATGGCTGCCAACGGCATCGCTCGGGATGAGTTGAAGCGAACGAAGGATCAAATGAAGGGTAGCCTGATGCTCAGCTTGGAGAGTTCGCATAGTCGGATGAACAAGCTGGCTAAAGATGAGATGATTAAAGGCAAGCACACGACACTCGATGACATGACGCGAGCCATCGATGCCGTGACCTTCAAGCAGATGGAGCGAGTCGCACAGGAACTTCTCGACGAAAAGTCGATGGCGATCACCGGTCTCGGACCTCTGTCTGCTCGCCAGCTAAAACTCTCGAGATGAGAATTTTTTAATAGAGCTGCTGTGCGGACAGCATAAAACGAAACACAATTACCATATAACTAATTGTTATGCATGCATTTTCTCTGTGGATTAAAAATTTATTAGAGGGTCAAACATTTTCTTGACAGTAATTGACCGTTTCAGTACGATTGCGCCGGTCTAGTGAACCTGAAATTTTAAACGGGGAACAACCGCGAAAGAGAAAGAGGGAAGGGGGTGGCCGAACACTTTCTCCTGAGCGTTGTAGCCTCTGATCATTCGGTAGCAGACGTATTCATCGCTTTCAAAGTGAACGTTCATTAGGTTGTGGGTTTTATTTTTATGAAGGAGGGACTAGGTATGAAGAGGGTCTTAGTTCTAGCCGCCGTTGCAGTGTTCTCAGTGGCTGGCTTGCTATCGGCCGGATTTGCCGTGGCCGCCGATGCTCCAGCTGGAGGTGGTCCTGCCACTGACGTGGTCGGTGGAAAGGTCATGAAGGGCGATGCCGCCAAGACGCTTCAGGGTCGTGTCTGGTCGCAGTGGGCCGACAATCCCGATAGCGAGTTGCTGTTCGGTATTCAGTATTGGAACACCGGTGATCCTGCTTCAGGAACCCCGGCCGGTCGTTCGTCAACCATGATGGACGTCAAGCCTCCGGATCCTTTGGTCACCTGCTGCGGTTGGGGCTTTGTCGGCGGGACCGATAAGAACAACGCCTATGCCGGCTGGTACCATGCCGCCACGACGGTGCGTTTGGCTGTGAAGGACAAGGCGTTGATGGATCAGATCATCAAGGCTGCGCAGGAACTCGTGGCCATGGAAGTGACCTTGGACGGCCGGACCATTACCGGATTCAAGGTTCTCAAGTAATCGATTTCATCACGCTTTATTCTTTCATGTTGTTGAAGGAGGATTCGATTATGAAGCTTCAGAAGCAAGGCGGGGCCGTGATGGCAGCCGTTGCCCTGGTAGTCGGCATGGCTTCCAGCGCACTGGCCATCGAAGCATTCCAAGAGCGGTTTGAGTGGGGCGATCTCAGCAAGCCCACCACATTGCAGGGTCGAGTGATTATTCTTGATCCCTACGATGAAGCAGTCTGGATCAACGTGTCGGTGTTCGGTGGAGCTGCCGAGAGCGGCCTGTTCTGGCAGAAGGTTCACCCGGGCAAGAACCTCAAGTTCTACGCCGACAAGGGTGCGTGGGAAGAATTGAAGAAGATGGGCCGTCCGCATTCAGGACCGGCAGCCGCGAAGGAAGTGCCTCCGGGCAGCACAACCGACCTGGTCGAGTTTGTCGTCACGGAGACCGAGCAGAACCATCGCGTGATCTCTTCTGTGAAGAAGCTTCCGGAAGTCGCTGGCGCACCAGGGAAGACCTTGAGCATCTCCGCTCTTCGCTTGAAGGAGTGCGCAGGAAAGAATCAGAATACCGATGCCGGTTGCGCCGCAGCGGTGCAGCAGCTGAATACGTCGCCGAAGTCCCCGGATGGGGCCAGCATCCCTCAGCTCTATGATGTGATGGTTCCAGGTGGACATACCCATGGTGGTTTGATCCCCTGGGAAGCCAAGTATAACTTGCCAGGCGGCGGGCACTAATCTAGTTTTCAGTTTGTAAGAAAAGGCGGTCGCTCCTCACGGGGCGGCCGCCTTTTTCTTTTCCTCCTCAGAAGTACCACAACTTTCTAATCCCGCCTTGCACGAGCGTCGTTCTAAGGATTATTGGTATGAGCGGGTTGGGCCTCGCCACCCGATCGTTTTCCTTACAGGCCATATCCAGTCTTGAGAAAATCGCACCAAGGATTTGTGCTGCTCAGAGCGGGGCGTCTTTGGCTGATGGGGTTGCTCTTCGCTGAAGGTCCGCAAGGCGGTTGAGAGCATCCAGAGGCGTCATCGAAAACAGATCGATCTGCCGAACCTCCTCGACGAGAGGATGCGGTTGCGGCAACGGCGCGGCAGCAGGCTCTGTGCGGGTAACTGACTCTGCGATCTGGGCCGCCTCCGGCCGCTCCAACTGCACAAGGACATCCTGGGCCCGCGTGATGACGGATTGCGGCAGCCCTGCCAGTTTCGCGACGTAGATGCCGTAGCTGCGGTCCGCTCCTCCGGCGACAATTTTCCTGAGAAAGACCACGTCGCCGTCACGCTCTTGCACTGCCACACGGAAATTCTTGATCCCGTCTCGCTGTTGTTCCAATTGGGTCATCTCATGATAATGCGTGGCGAACAACGTCCGCGCTCCGAGCGTCCTGCGATCGTGAATATATTCTGCGACGGCCCAGGCAATACTGAGCCCGTCGTAGGTGCTGGTGCCACGCCCGATTTCGTCGAGCAGGATCAGGCTCCGCACGGTCGCGCTGTGAAGAATGGTGGCAGTTTCCACCATCTCCACCATGAAGGTGCTGTGGCCGCTGGCCAGATTATCCGAGGCTCCGACGCGGGTGAAGATCCGATCGACCAC